>JBDUAM010000179.1:0-4186 GCA_040004655.1 Chthonomonadales bacterium
CTTTACCAATGGCCTGTAGGATGTCGCCGTACATCTCCAACGCGGAGCCATCTTTGGGGACCAGAAGAACTGCCGCTCGGCAGTCGTGTTCGGCATCCTGAAACTTACCCCGTCGACGCGCGATGTTCGCACCTGTCAGTAAGCGGTCGGCCTCTACTCGTTCGGCGCCAGACGACTCGCGGAATGCAGGCAGGGTGATTGTCGGGTGGGGGACGTAAGATTTGCTCTCGGGGATCATATCCGCAAGGGATGCGGGTTTCGGTTTGACCTTGCCTTTTGCTGGCGCAGAGGGAATACCCATCGCCATCAATCGGCGGACTTCATCTTGCGAGACGCCTCGCCGCGCAAGCTCATGGGCGATTTTGGCATCACTGGGGACATCCGCATCGGTCGGCTCAGGAATGGCGACGGTCTTCTCCTGTTCAATAACAACAGGATGGGACATGGTCACTTCTTCGGCGATCTTTACTGGTGGCGCTGCGGACAGAGGAGATTCGATTTCCGGCAATATTGGTACAAGGTCGGGCTCTTTGTTAGAGCCCTGATCATAAATTGATCGGAGTACGGGGCTGGTGAGCACGCGCTTCGCCTCGTCAATGAGGCGCGTCATGCTGCTCTGAGCGGAATCCGACCCGTAGAGTTTGAGCAGCTCATCCGCTCGACGCCCGATCTCAGTGGCGTCGGCAGATGGGCTCAGACCAAGCACTTCATAGTGAGTGGGCGGATTCATTTCCATATTCAGTGTACGTGAGATTTATTCGGCGATGCCGAGGTCAAGCTGCATGCTCGGGAAGGCTTACGTCGACTCGCTTGGCTTCACCCCAGAACGATTCGATATCGTAATACTCTCGCTGCTCAGGATTCATGATATGTACCACGACATCGCCGTAGTCCATGAGAATCCAGACGGCTGCATCAAATCCTTCGATGCGCATTCCGCCAGCGCCTTGCTCTTTCATCGATTCCTTAATTCCATCGCAGATGGTACGGATGTGCGTGGTGGAAGTACCGCAACAGATGAAAAAGTAGTCCGTCATCAACGTCAACCCGCGCAGATCGAGCAGGGTTATATCTCGTGCAATTTTGTTATCGGCAGCTTCTACTATTAGCTGCGCCTTGTCTTCGGCTGTCATTCAGGGGTGCGACCTCTCTAAGTACGGCGACGAAAATCTGGGACAATCAATCACCATTGGATACCTAAGTATAGGTTCGCGAGACTGTTTTGTCAAGTTGCAGGCACGTCGGCAGCGATTGTATCAACCGAAATCGACGCCATGTAACAAACACAAGCGCCCCACCAGACCAGCAACATGGTCGCGGCGGCGACTACGCCACTATCGTTGAAGATGAAAAGTCCGAACGCTCCGAATATAGCCGTGAACCATGCCGTTCTGTCTTCCAGCGCAATTCCCCCGGATTTGCGAATAAGAACCATCAACCCAAAAAAGGATGCAACCAGACTCAGGCTCCATGGACTGTGAAACAGAAGGTAGAGGTTGAGAGTCGCCTTGCGAATGATAATGTTTGGTATGGAAGTTCCGTGCGATGCCGCGCGGATGATGTGACTCTGGTTGCCCGTGGGTCGCATGGCGTCGGCGAGGATCATGATCGTCGCAGCCGCAACCAGAGCGAGAGCAATCAACCCCAACGATTTGGCATTGAGTTTTGCCTTCCGTTCAACCAGCACGCCTGCAATAAGCCCGAGAACACATCCCAGCATGGCGCCTGCGTTTGCTCCATATTGTGGCATTCCGATAATCAGAGAAATGAGGATTGCAGGTACGAAAGGTGTCCATCTCTTTGTGCCAAACGGCAACTTTGGACGAATTAACATTAATGCTGCAGAACACCCAAATAGCGCCCCGGCATATTCGTTGCCAATGCCGTAATATCGCGCGCCTTCCATCAGGTTATAACTCATCCAGGCGAAAGGCATCAATTTCCATTGCAGAATTTCTGCAAGCACAACCAGTGCCAATAGCAGCCCGGAAGTTGCCGCGACAATTGTTACGGTGCGGCGGGTGAATACCGAACAGAGGACAAATTGTAACGTCAATGCCACTCCAATTAACGCAATTGCCCACTGCATGGGCACATCGGTGCCGTGGTCGAACAGTAGAAACAGATAACATGGCAGGCTAGCAACTAGTGAGGCCACTGCAACTACAACGCTTGTGGTCCAGCCTTTCGCCAGCTTGGGGTTCGTCCACCTGGAAATTAGCATCAGCGTTACGCATAACACGATTGCAGCCTGAATCCCCGGGAATCCATTCATGATTGACTGGGACTTCGCGCTGTTCAGCCATACATGGTGTAGGTACGGCCAGGGTTCAAAGTCCGCGCTGGTCCTGCCATCAGAAATGTCCAAGAAGCTCCGCATCGCATCCACCGAGCCCATCAAGCCATACTCAATTGGCATCGAACGTAACCCGCTGCCTATCCAGGTCGGATTTATCGGGATGTTTAACAGATTGCAGATACCAGGCGCAATGTCTGTGTTCGTGATCAATCCGGGAATATGCGTGGACGAGGAGCCGATGAACCCCGGTTTCAAAGTGGTTGATCGCAGAAGAATTGGTGCAAGTCGGTCAAGTGGGTCGGCGGAGGCAGCGGCGGACGGGGAGAGCAGCAACAGGTCGTCCGCTGGGAATTGTGATTTGATCTGAATGAGGAGAGAATTCAATTCGTTGCGAGCTTTGTCTCGAAATGGTCTGGCAACTCCTGGCAACGCGAGAGTCTCGTATGCATCGGCACGTTTCAGGTCGCCGAAGACAAATGCTACGACCGCGTGTTCAGATTCTGGCCGTTCAAAGGTGAACTGGTTCTTGATGCCAAACGCAAATTCTTCTGCGGATTGGAATTGGTCCAATTTGAAAGTTGTTCTGGATAGCGGAGAGTCAAGAAACAGACGCGAGGCAAGCTGCAGCGTATCCGTGTCCTCGTTACCAGACAGCGAAATAGACACACCGTGCTCAACCAACCACTTAGACAGTGCGCCGATCTCAACCGGATGGTCGAGGTGGGCATTAAACTTCTGAATGCTGGACCAATTTAGAAGGGTGTCGGTCTGCGACGAAGGTGGCGCGGTCCCTCGACTGCCAGCGCCGAGAGTCAGGTAAGCGCTTTCTTCCGGTTCGCGGGTCTGACCGGGAACCCGGGCAGTTCGTGTGTTCATCCAACCGACTGCTGACTCGGCGGCTAGTTTTTTCAGTTCCGGCAAACGGTCGCTGCGAATATCTGCTTCCGTCAGCCCGGGAACAATGAGGATGATGAGGACCTTGTTGCCACCCGTTCGACCGGCCTGCCCTGCACATGGGAGAATCCCAATTACCAGCAGGACAAGTGCGACAAGGGTGGCGCGAAGGCTCATCTGTGGCAGGGAATTAGAGTGAATAGCCCGGCCGATACTGCTTGCGAATGTAAACGTCCGCGTCCGGTCGACCCTTCACTCGCATACGGGCGGCATCCCATTCGATCTTGCCTCCGGTGCGAAGCGCCACGTTGCCAAGAAGAACCGTCTCGGAGAGGGGACATGCGTAGTTAAAGGTAGTGTCCGTTGGGCCGCCGTGAATACAAGCATCGATAAACTGGAAGTAGTGGTTCTTGTTGTCAAATGCCAGGTAGGTCTTCATCGTAACGGTTGCAAACTTCTCTTCCGGGAAGAGTATCGGCTTGCTCGATGCGTGTTCAACGATGAGTTTGCCTTTCTCGCCTACGAAGATGGAGCCATTTTCCAGCTTTCGACCCTCGATGACCGATTCCGGTGGGCGTCGACCACCGTCATACCAGATCAACTTGACGGGGCCAAGGTCCCCACGTCGACCAAACTGGTAGGTGATCATCGCGCTCACAGGCGGGCTGAACTGGGAAAAAACGTCCGAGACGGCTTCAACGGTCTCAGGGTACTTCAGGTTAAGAGCCTGAAATGGACCGTCCATCAAGTGGCAGGCCATGTCACCGAGGGCGCCGGTGCCGAAATCCCACCAGCCCCGCCAGACAAATGGGAGATAGTCCTTGCTGTAGGTCCGATCTGCCGCCGGACCAAGCCATTGTTGCCACTGCAAAGTTGCCGGAGCCTGTTCGGCAGCGGGCTGCAACTGCATTCCCTGTGGCCACCAGCCCTTGGATCGATCGGTCACGACGTGCACTTCCGTGATCTGCCCGAGGACGCCGCTCTTGATGACAT
>JBDUAM010000393.1:0-4184 GCA_040004655.1 Chthonomonadales bacterium
CGTCGGGGAGACCTTTGCCGGACTGCCATATACCCAAGGGTTGAAGATCGTGGAAGAGATACGTCCATTGGTTCCCGAGGGCATGACCATGGCACAGTTTGCGTTGCGCTGGTGCCTCGATTTTCCGGCGGTCTCCGTGGTCATTCCGGGCGCAACTCGACCAGAGCAGGCTGCGGCCAACTGCAGCGCAAGTGACTTAGCGCCGTTGAGTACTGAAGTTCACGAGAAGCTCAGCAAGCTGTATGACACCATGATACACGATGCAATCCGTGGGCCTTACTGAAATCGGTAGATCGGTCGACCTGCGAATTCCGTATAGTGGCACGTTGGGCATGAGTTTGCGGGCAGTTTCTCCACCATCGGGCTCCACTTGTTTCGCACATAGCGGTCAAGAATCTGGTGTCCAAACCAGTCCTTGCTGAACTCCGGCACGTCGTTGCATTCAAATACCGCAGTGCCCTGCGCGTTTTTGCGAAGTTCGATTTGCCCCGGCATCAACGCGGTTGTGCAGTGCGGGCAGTATCGCTCGTCGTCACCCTCAAGTAACTTCTGAAGAAACGCATCATCGACCAGATTTCCCCAGATAAACAGCCGTCGGCAATTCCCACACGAGCGCGATTTAAGCGTAGCTCCTGCCAGAAACCACGACTTTGGAGCAGTAATCTTCTTCAGCCAACCCTTTTCGGCGGGTACTCGATTTTTGGAGATGAAGTGCAGTCCCAACCCCGCAGGATGCAGACCATCTGCCTTGTTTTTCCATCGGCCTTGCAGGTTCCCCGCGTAGACTTTGCTCGCGCAATAAGGACATTCGGTCGGTTTTTCGTTCGCCTTTTCGTACGCCGAATTCAAGACTACCGTAAGATCGGCGCCGGACATGGTTCGAGGCAGACCTGCACAACGGAAGGTGCTGCATCTGCCATTTCGTTCCCAGCAGGACTCGTGGTGCGCGGCAAAACATCGATCACAAACCGAAATCTTATCTTCTGTGGAGATTGCCTTAGCACAGTAGAGGCAGAGCCTGCCTACCGAGCGCACAATTGGCGCGGGCACACCATCCATCATCTCGCCGACTCCTCTGCCGTTAACTGCGCGACCAGCGTTGCCGCCAGCTCCAGCAATTCCGGTTTGCGTGATTTCCACTTCTCATCTTGATCAAAATAGTGCCCGAGCGCGCTCATGGGGTCGAGCCCTTCTGTCAACTCGCGGCTGCGGGAGGTCGAAGTTCGCTGCACCTGTCGACGAATTCCCGCGATGTATCTCGCGTCTGCCAGCGCGGCTCGAATCTCATTCTCTCGAAGCAGGGGAAGCGCCTCCTCTGCAATCCGAATGGTAAGCCTGACGACTGATCCGACGATATTCTCCTTGCGAATGGCTGCCAGCACGTCCTCGGTGGGATCGTCTGATATCGCGTTGACGCCAATGTCGAGAAATGCGCGTCGACCCTCAATCTCGTGGAAGTTCCATGTGGTCGCATTTCGGGCAAGCTGCACGATGACGAATCCCTTGACCTCATCCCGCTCGCCGAAGTCGATGCAGTCCGGGCTGCCGCTATAGACTACGGAGGGATATCCATTCGGGTTCAGGTCTTGATGCTTGTGGATGTGCCCGAGTGCGACGTAATCAAACTCCGGTTTTCTCAGTAGTTCAATGCTGACTTTTGGCTCTGTATTGTTGAAATAACCGGTCTGCCAGTCTGAGAGTTTTGCCGTAGTCACCCAGAAGTGACCCATGCAGATGGTCGGCAGGGTAGGGTCACAAGCCTTCGCGAGTCGGTCGAACTGCGTGGCATAAATCGATTCGATCATGTCGCGCACGTCATCTGGCGACTTGCCGACGGAATCTTCCTTCGCGAGCGCGAATCCCTTGACTAGAAATGGCATGCCCGCGATCTGAACTTTTCCGCGCGCTGTGTCGACCGTGATGACTTCCGGCGAAGATATGACGTGCATGAGCTCGACGCCCAGGGTCCGGTAAATCTCAATGGCAGTCGCACGACCTCGAATTTGCGGGATGTCGTGGTTGCCGACTAGCAGGACAACTGGGACTCCGGCGGATGTCAGTTTTCGCAAGCACTCGGCGAAGGCGCGCTGGTGCGTCTGCGATGGGTCACGTCCCTTGTAGGCATCGCCGGCAAATACCGCGAGATCAATTCCCTCGGCGAGAGCAGCATCAATCGCCGACATGAGGCTTCGCTTGAAGTCTTCCAGTCGCGTTTGGGTGCCTGTGGCGGGGTCGAGTCGACCATATATCTCCACCCCGAAATGGGTGTCGGCAAAATGAAGAACGCGAATGGGGGAATCGGGATTCATGACGGCAAAAGAATACCCAATCGAATGGCATCTGTTCGACCCAATCCCTCGGGCAGGTTTTTAGGTGAGGCAACGAAGCGGTCAAATCCCGGTGCGCAGTCGGGTATCCTAAATGGGGTTTTCTCCCGTCGACTGACTGGACTTAGCCAACGAAATTCGAAGTCTTAATGAGGAGCAAAAGTTGCCAACCATAACTGTTGAAGGCGAAGCGCCATTTGAAGCACCCGAAGGAAAGAAGCTGGTTCTGGCCATTGAAGACGCCGGTATTGACATCTTGCACCGATGCGGCGGACAGGCCATCTGCACCACCTGTCGCGTAGAAGTTTTGAGCGGCGACGTACCGCCCATGTCTGACGCCGAGCGTGAAGCGTTGGAAGAGCCGGAGATGATCGAGAAGTTCCGCCTCTCCTGCCAGCTTCACTGCAACTCGGACATGTCGGTGAAGGTTGCTCGCCGAAGCAGCGTGGACGGCATTCCTCCGGGTCCGCGACCGGAAGATTAGTCCTTTCCGCGTTTCCAGTGATGCAAACGAATATGTGGGCGATTGACTTCGATCAAAACGAAGCCAGTCGCCCCATTGTTCCGTTTAGATAAGTTCAATCATGAGCCCGGCCGGATGTCGGGCGTTGCCAGTCAGGAGTTTTGATGACCGATTTTCATGCCGCCATTTACGGCTTAGTACAGGGGCTCACCGAGTTTTTGCCCGTTAGCAGCTCCGCCCACCTTAGAATTGTGCCCGCCCTGCTCGGGTGGGAAGACGCCGGCGCCGCCTACACCGCCATTATTCAGTGGGGAACCCTGCTTGCGGCGCTCATCTACTTCCGCAAAGACATTTTCACCATTCTTTTCGGCAAGGCGGGCGAGAAGGACGAGAACGGCGCCGGACGCCATCTGCTGGTGCCCATCATCATTGGAACCATTCCGATTGCCGTAGTGGGGCTGCTGCTGAAGAAACATATTGAGAATGAATTCCGATCGCTCTACTTTATCGGAATCAACATGATTCTCTTCGCGATCATCCTCGGATTGGCGGAGCGTCGCGCGAAAGCCCAGCGGACCATTGATTCGGTTACCAACAAAGATGGATTGATCGTTGGGTTGGCGCAGATGTGTTCGCTCATGCCGGGCGCCAGTCGATCAGGAACCACCATCACCGGAGCGCTCTTCATTGGGCTGGAGCGGTCGACCGCCGCACGATTCTCCTTCCTGCTGGGGCTGCCCGCCATCTTTGCCGCAGGTTTGAAAGAACTGATAGACGGCATGAGAGATGCCAAAGGCACAACTATCACGCCCTACGCCCACAGCGCCTTGCATGCTCGCCCGTTGATTATTGCGTCCGTGGTCGCGTTTGTGGTGGGGTGGATCTCTATCGACTGGCTGCTGAAGTTCCTCAAGAAAAATCCGACTTACGTGTTCATTGCATACCGAATCATCGCGGGGCTGGCAATCATCGCACTGGTGAAGGCGGGGACGATTCATTAGGACTAAGTTTTATGGCTGGCCGAAAGAGGGCATGCGCCCGTAAATTGCTGATGTGTATGAATATTGTGACCGCAGGCGGGAAGTACCACCCCGCCCTGCGGGAACCTCTCTTGCGGAGGGGAACTTGGTATCGGGCGAACACAACCCGTGAGACATGTGGCCTTGTACCAAAAGGCAGTCCGCCGATCTCGCGATGGTCAGGGGAATCACGTTCTGGCCGAACGGATCGAAAACTTGCAGGCAGTGCGATCTCTCGTGTGCTGGAAGTCACGAGTCGGAGTCTGGGCACTGTTTTTGGTCAAGTTAAGTCGCTCCACACCCGATAGGTCCTGCACTTCCGATCAGATTTGATCCGACTGGTGATCGTACTCCAGCCTTGTCATGCGCCCGACG
>JBDUAM010000568.1:0-4179 GCA_040004655.1 Chthonomonadales bacterium
CGCGGATTCCAGTTCCATTTCAGGGCCAGGGCTGCAAATAGCCCGAGAATGAACGACCCTGTCACATTGATGATGAACGTGCCGTACGGGAAATCCGGACCCCACTGCTTTTTGGACCAGAGCCCGAGGAGGTAACGGGCATTGGCGCCGAAAAACCCGCCCGCGCCAACCACCATCATCCTTTGGCAGAGATCAGTCATCGGCATCCTTGCGACTGGAAACCGCGTGTCGATGCGGAGTAGCGGGCACCGGAACGCTTGATCCTTTAATGGAATGCCATACGATATCATTCAGCAGTTCCGCAGGCACGGAGTCGGCGGTCTTAAAGTTCATCTTGTTACTCACGTCTGATTTGTACGATGCGGTTCCGTTTGTCTTGGCCAGAACTGAGCGGTCTGGTAAAAGCGCGGAGTACGGCTCAATGTTATCCGCCTGTCGGTCAAAGAACTTGTAGACCGAGGCAGCCGCATCATACTGGTTCATTGGTGGAAGGCCCAGGAGAATCTCCATCGTGCGGAGCGTGCTGTCTGTATTGAAGAACCGATGATCTATCGTCCCCCGATGAACGAACGGACTGATCACGAATGCGGTGCTTCGGTGTGCATCGACGTGGTCATTTCCGCCCTGCGCATCGTCCTCAAGAACGAAGACAGCGGTCGATTTCCAGTATGGGCTGTGGCTGACCGCTTCTACTAACTGGCCCACAGCATAGTCATTGTCCGCGACCATAGACTGCGGCGCGGGAGACCCGACCGACGTACCGTCCGTATGGTCATTACCAAGTCGGAGCATCATGAAGTCGGGCATGTTGTTGTGCTTGACGTAGCCTGTGAACTCCTGCTTCCACTCGGCAAATCGGCTTGGCGCATGATGCTTGCCATATTCTTTGAGTCGCTTCGGATAGGTCAGGCCGTGAGCGGCATAGGCGTCGCTGTCCGGGTAGTCGCCGTCGAACAGTCGATAATCGAGGTCCGTCTTGCCGATGAGCGACTTTTTGTTCGGCATGTTCTCTTTGGCTGTGGTCTTGTCGCCGGCCTTTTGGCGCGTTCCCGGATCAGCAAAGCTGACGAAAAATCCGTAATTACGCAGGCCTTTACCATGGGTCATCACGTTGTCCCATATGTATGCTCCGGGGGCTTTAGCCACGTCTGGAATGTTCAGCAGGTCCACCGGAACGCCATTGTTCTGGCCCTCAAAATCGTAGACCCTGCCTCGTCCACTATAGTTGTATGGTGCATTCCGTGCAGTATGCTGACCGACCATTCCGCTGGTCGACCAGCTCCATCCATCCGCCGAGACTTCAGAGCAATCATAGAAATTGTCGAGCAGAGCAAACCGTTCTGCCAGAGCATGCTGATTGGGCGTGATCTGCTTGCCGAATAGGGTTAGAGACGGGTCGCCATTGCCAGTCGGGACGTCACCAAATACTTGATCGTACGTCCGGTTTTCCTTGATGATGTAGATGACGTGCTTGATGCCAGGGTTCTGCAGAATATCGTCCGCCTTGACACGAACCGCTGCCACTCGACTGTCGGTCAAAACATCAAGAGTCATCTCCGAAAGCGCCGCATCCGTAGGAGTGTCGAACACGGAAACCGTTCCCTCGATGATGTTCTGAATGTAGGTTCCGTGCTCGCCCTTCACCTTGTTCGGGTTGCGCGATTGAACACCTTTTGCATTGGCCACAAAGATCTTGCCTGTCTCTGGCGAGACCCAGATGGCTGTTGGATACCAGCCCACGCCGATGTACCCGATGGTGCGGCCCTCTTTCAGATCGACTACCGCAACCGCGTTCATATCCGCCAGCGTTACGTAAAGTCGGCTCTCGTCTGTAGAAAGTGCAGACGCCGTTGGGGTGCACCCCGGGAGGTCTCGAACGTCATCGGGTCTGAGAAGGATGGTTTTCTCGACGCGGTCGTTGTCAGTGTTGATCACGGAGATTGTGTCGCTGCTGGCGTTTGCGGCGTAGAGGTGTTTCTGCGACTTATCAAGGGTAAGTCCGATGGGCGATGCGCCGACCTTAACCGTGCTGACCGAACCCGGCTTCTTCGGATCAAATACGTTGAGCAGGGAATCGCGCTCACTCGAAACGTAGACTTTGCGATCTTTCTTGTTGCCATTGGTGATGGAGGCAACGGCATACGGAAATCCGCCCGTAGTCACTCGCGCAGTGACGTTGCCCGAGCGGAGGTCAACAACCGAGAGCGAACCCTTCATATTGGTCTCGACGCCAGTCTCGTTGTTGGCCACGTAGAGCGTCGAACCCGTGGAATCGGTAGCAATTCCCGCGCAGTTGTTTTTGAGACTTGTGCCTGTTCCCACAAATGGATCGGCCACGAACTTCGGGTTTGGATCGATTTCGCCAGTCCTGCTCACGTTATAGATCGCAACTCGATCCTCGGCGCCGCGAGAGACGGCGAGCGTGCCATCTGGCAGTACACTGAGTCCGAAGTAGAGCCCTTCCGGCGATTTGCCTTTACCAACAGGCACGGGGATTTTGGAAATCACCTTGCCATCAGACACACGGATGGACGTCAGAAATTCGCGGTAACCACTATTTGTAACGAAGAGAAATTTGTTGTCGAGGCTGGCCGCCATGTTTACGGGAAAGCTGCCGACCTCCAACTGCGTGCCAACGGGAGTTATTCGTCGACCCGTGGGTAGCTGCGTCTCTTCTGCCTTTCGGCCGACCGCGTAAGCTCCAATTCCGAAGATCACCGTAGCGGCAACAAGTATTTTGATGGCAAGCGCAGATTTCATTCAGATCTCCGAGGCAAAAATGTTTATTGGAGATAGTTTACCGCGTGGGTCAACGGCTTTACCAAGGTTTAACATTTGCGCCGTTTCGACCCGATGCAGGGATTCGCGTGTCGATTGGCGGATTTGCAACCATGTTTCGTCGACTGCTGCTCCTTACAATCTTGATATCCATGACGTATTTTGCGACCGGCAATTGCGCCGCGTCGACTGGCACGATTGCCACAACAACCATTCGGTGGGCCGACCTCGAGCCGAAAGAGAACGAATTCCGCTGGGATTTGATCGACAGGATTGCCTCCAATGACCGACTATCGGTTCAGATGGAAGGCGACGCAACACCTACATGGGTATATCACAAATCCGAAGCGCCGTTTGTTGTTTGCATGGAGCACCACAAGATCGGCGGTTCCATCAGCCCGTGGAGTAAGCGATACGCCGATTGCTGCGCCCACCTCGGGCGAGCTCTGGCACAACATTGTGTATCAAACCCAATGTTGCAGGTGGTGCGCCTCGATTTTCGCGCGATGGTTTCACTCGGATCAAATGTTCATCGGCACCCCGGACTTTGGGCCGGCGATGCCCTGGCGCACAACGATTTCGGGTTATGGCTGGTGCGCCTTTATGGTGGTAACGGTCCATTTCGCGATGCGTGGGGCGAAATGGCTGGCGAGACTGCTTATGTTTATCCGTTCACGCATACCGGAGCCCCAGGGTTTCGCCAATGGCTCGACCTTTGCAATTGGTACGGCCAGAGTCGACTGCTGCCGGCGCTGGCGGCTATTGCTGCATTTCGGCAGGTCAACGCGAAGACTACTCTGGTTTTATCGCCTCCGGATGAAGATGATGTCAGATACGCCCCGTTCGATCACCTTTCTGAGTCGCTGAAACGCTTGAACTGCGACCTGGATATCGGGTCGACGACGGGCATACTTCAAAACCTGCGCACCTCTTCCGCCACCTCCCATGGCGTTTCAGTATGGTTTAACGAAGCATCTATTTCTACTCTCCCCAACAGAATTGCAGTATGCTATCCGGAATCCGAAAATAGGCTTTTCGGTGACGCAGGGAAGACCGGTTGGGTACGTTTACAAGGACTGGTCCATGCAAAGTGGATTGCGGAATCCGACGTGTGCGCTACGTCATTAGCAAAAGTAGACACGCTGATACTGCCGAATGCGAGGTATCTGGAACTTCGCGCATGCGACGCCATTCGGGTCTGGGTTCGCGGTGGTGGGCGGCTCATTCTGGCAAAGGTCGGTAATGGAATTAAGACGATTGAAGGCGACGAATTACTCTCAGATCAGCACCCGGGAGTTGGCAAGGACTTTGGTAAAGGCGCCATCAAGGTCTTCCATGGCGACCCGGGATCACCAGAGTTTGAGGCAGTCATTCTGAAGGCAAACCGAACGGATCGGGACC
>JBDUAM010000306.1:0-14162 GCA_040004655.1 Chthonomonadales bacterium
GATTCCAACTATCATCACGCAGGCGCTCAAAGGTGAAAAAGTTAAGCTCGGTAGTGTCAGCCCAACCCGCGACATGAATTATGTCTCCAATACGGTCGAGGGATTCATGGCCTGCGCACAATCAGAAGCGGCCATCGGCAAGTCGGTCAATCTGGGCAGCGGACGAGAGATCAGTATAGGTGATCTTGCAAAGCTTATCGGTGGCCTTGTAGGCCATCCCTTGGAAATTGAAACCGATGAGCATCGGCTTCGACCCGCAAATAGCGAAGTAGAACGCCTTCTAGCTTCCAACGAACTCGCCGCCAATCTGATTGGATGGACACCCAAAACCGGTTTAGAAGAAGGATTGCAGAAGACCATTGACTGGATGCGAGATAACCTCAACAGGTACAGGTCTGATGTCTACAACGTTTGAGCCGGGCGCTCCCGCCGCTCAGGGGACCATTCCACTTTCTGTACCACATGTCGCGGGCAACGAGTGGAAATACATCAAAGACTGTCTCGATACAGGCTGGGTCTCTTCGGTAGGGTCATACGTTGATAGATTTGAAGGGCAAGTAGCGGATTATGTCGGCGCCAAATACGCGGTCGCAGTATGTAACGGAACGGCTGCGCTCCATATTGGACTGCTTCTCGCTGGAGTTGAACCAGACGAAGAGGTCATCCTACCGTCGTTGACGTTTATAGCCTCGGCAAATGCCGTGCGATACACTGGCGCGTGGCCAACATTCATTGACGTGGAACCCGACTACTGGCAGATGGATCCCGAGCGACTCGAGACGTTTCTCACAAAAGATTGCCACATGTCTGGCGGTCGACTTACAAATCGGCATACGAGCAGAACCGTTTCTGCAATTATGCCGGTTCACATTCTAGGGCATCCAGTAGACTTAACACCAATACGCATGATCGCCGCGAAATTCGGATTGCAAGTTGTAGAAGATGCCGCCGAAGCCCTGGGCGCAAAGTACTACGACGCGTTCGTTGGCAACACGGAATCTATCGCCTGTTTCAGTTTTAATGGCAACAAGCTCATCACCACAGGCGGAGGCGGAATGGTCGTCACAAATGATGAGTCGTTGGCCAAGAGGGCCAAATATCTCACTACCCAGGCAAAGGATGATCCTCTTGAGTTCATTCATGGCGAGGTAGGCTACAACTATCGACTAACCAATATTCAAGCGGCTATGGGCTATGCCCAGATGGAAGTTCTGGACAATTACGTCGCGAAAAAGCGTGAAATTGCCAGAATCTATACCGAGGCGTTTCGTGGCATTCCTGGATTGTATCCGATGCAGGAAGCCCAATACGCATTCAGCACTCACTGGCTATTTACAGTTCGGGTCGACAGCAGGCAATTCGGAATGGGCAGCCGTGAACTATTGCGCTGGCTCGGTTTGAGATCAATCCAGGCTCGCCCGCTCTGGCAGCCAATGCACATGAGTCCGGCGCACAGGCTCTCTTATGCTGGTGCCTGCCCGGTAACGGCCAGCCTGCATGATGTCTGCCTGAGTTTGCCTTCGTCTGTGGGCCTTACTTCTGACGATCACCAACGAGTAATTAATTCTGTTCTAGAAGCTGCACCTGCGCGGGAGATGGTTGCCGCGGGAAAGAGACACGATGCCTGAAAACGGTAGTTCAACGACAATGGCGTCAAGGCTAAAGTCTCACATTCCCTTGATTGGCCTTGTCGTCTGCGTTGTGTTAATCATCGGGCTAATCCATGAAACGATTAAGAAGCCTGTCTGGCGAGCGAAGTCGAGCATTTTAATGGCGATGGACGACGCCGCCAGTGCGTCCCTTGGCTCGAGCATTTTGCAACAAAAAACTGATCCTCAGAAGATGTTGGTAGCTGTACTCGGAAGCGATACGGCTAAGGACATTATATCCAAAAAAACTGGGGTGGATAGAGATGTCCTCGAATACGAAGTTCGCCCAGACGTAACCTCCGGAGCGATTTTTATCTCTTATAACGACCCCAATGGTCAAAGAGCAATCAGGGTAGTACAAGCGGCAATTGACACTCTGACTAAACTTGAAACAGAAGTAGGTCTGACTACGGCAAGTAAAGAGGCCAAAAACCTTGAAGCGGTCGTCAAGAGTCACGAAGCAGAATTGCATTCAGCGGAAGATAGACTGGCAAAATTTCAACTGGATTCAAAAACTGTTCCTGACCCCAACACGCCATACTATAGCCTCAGCTATCGCAAGCAGATGGAAATTCTCTCCATTGAACAGGCCAAGGTGACCCGAGAGATTGAAGTTCGAAAAACCACCGTTCTCGCGCAGGGCAAATACAGCGTTGATATACCTACTGGCCTGCCACCTAATGTCCGATGGCGAGACAACCTGATTCGGTTAGAAGAAGAACTTAGACTTGCCAAGGTGAGTTCTGGACCCGATGCGCCGAATGTAAAGAAAATTGAGATATCTTTAACAACGACGCGGCAATTAGTTCAAAAAGAGATCGATAACTACCTGCGCAGCGTTAATCAGAACCTGGATCCGTTCATTTCCCAGCTTGAAACACAGCGAATTCTACTTCAGTATCAATTAGACAACCTGAAGGCGTATGACAAGATGGCGAACTCGGATGCTTTAGAGTATCAGCGCAAACTTCGAGATGTACTTGCGCCCCGCAAAGCCTTGGAAGAAGTGATGG
Source organism: Chthonomonadales bacterium (assembly GCA_040004655.1). Taxonomy (GTDB): domain Bacteria; phylum Armatimonadota; class Chthonomonadetes; order Chthonomonadales; family CAJBBX01; genus JBDUAM01. Next base: position 2,663 of record JBDUAM010000306.1, read on the forward strand.
TACGTTACGAGATAGCTCGCGTTCGTGCGGAGGCACAGAAGGTTAGATGGAGCGAACTAGATCGACCACATCTCGAACCGAAGCCGATGAATAAAAACCTTCTGAAGCGTATTTTTATGTGCGTTGGCATTGGGGCGTTACTCGGTGGCGGCCTTGCACTCATGGTAAGTCGACCTAAAACAAGTTGATGCGAAGGCGCGTCGATCTTAGTCGTTATTTCGCCGGACAATCTAACTCTCGTACACGGTGCAGTATTCGGACTGTCCATTCTGTACATAATTGAATCCTGATGCAGGATTAAGGGCCTTATGAATAATCTTATTCGATGTAAACGCTGCTTACTGCCGGAGACGTACGAGACGATTGAATTCGACGAAAATGGCATCTGCAATATTTGTCGATCGGCAAAGGTAAAGCAGGATGACGTCGATTGGGATAAACGTAAAGAGCTGTTAGATGCCCTGATTGTGAAATATCGCGACAAGGGTGATTATGACTGTATTGTCCCCTTCAGTGGGGGCAAAGACAGCACCTTCCAGCTCTGGTACCTGATGACCCAGTATAAGTTGAAGCCACTCGTGGTGCGCTTTAACCACGGCTTCCTGAGACCAACCATACAGAAAAACGTTGAACGAACCCTAAAACGGCTTGGCGCTGATTTCATCGACTTCACCCCGAATTGGCATGTTGTTCGGCGAGTAATGCTAGAATCGTTCGTCCGCAAAACCGACTTCTGTTGGCATTGTCACTCGGGCATCTACTCTTACCCACTTCAAATTGCCATTAAGTTCAACACGCCGCTCATCTTCTGGGGCGAGCCACTCTCGGAGATATCTCATTACTACGATTACCTGAACGATGAGATCGAATGGGAAGACGAGACCAAATTCAACATGTGCCGCAACCTCGGCATCACCGCTGAAGACATGTACGGCATGATCAACACGCCAGAAAACCCTATCGACAAACGTGATCTAAAGCCATACACCTATCCGCCGCTAAAAGAGCTCAAGCGAATCGGTTACTGCTCGGTCTGCCTTGGCAGCTTTGTTCCGTGGGACTATGTACCACAGGGCGAGATCATTCGCACTGAACTTGGCTGGGAAGCAGATTTGCTGGAAGGCGTGCCCGGCGAGATCAACAAGCATGGCGAAAAAATAGAGTGCTTTTTGCAGGGCGCCCGGGACTATATTAAGTTCATGAAGCGCGGATACACTCGCGTTTCGCAGATCTCGGCGTTCCATATTCGCAACGATCGGTTTTCAGCCGACAAGCTCATTCCGCTCATTGAACAAGAAGGTAAGCGTCCGCCATCATTGGACGTATTGCTTGAATATCTGGGCATGGACGAAGCAGAATTCAACAAGATTGTGAAGGGCATGACCATTCCGCCATACCAGCATGATTATGACCATCTGCGCCCTGCCGAAAAGACCTGGGACTTTGACCAGTGGTACCGGGAAGACAACCGAAAAAAGGCGGCGAAGTAGGCCTTGATTGGCATCATCGACTATGGAATGGGCAATCTCCGCTCCGTGTACAACGCTCTCGATTATGTAGGGCTCGATGCCGAAATAGTCGGTGATGCCGAACGACTTGCCGACTATGACCACCTGATTCTCCCGGGAGTTGGCGCCTTCGCGCTCGCTATGCAGAACCTCCACAGTAAGAATCTTGTTACTCCTATTCGTGAATATATTGCAGCCGGCAAACCATTTCTCGGGATTTGCCTTGGCATGCAGCTTCTTGCTTCCCGCGGTATAGAATTTGGCGATTCCGAGGGGTTGAATGCAGTACCGGGTGAAGTGGTTCCAATGGATGACCTCAAAGAATTCCCCGTGCCACACGTCGGTTGGAATAACCTTGAGATCGTTCGCAATCACCCGGTCTATGAAGGCGTGAAGAAGGATGTTGATTTTTACTTCGTCCACTCCTATCACTTTCAAACCCCCAGCGATGAGTGGGTCATCGGCACGACGGATTACGGCAGTCGAGTGGTAGCCGCTGTGGCCAAAGGCAGCGTGGTCGGATTTCAATTTCACCCGGAGAAGAGTCAGGCAGGCGGGATCGCCTTGCTGGAGAACTTCGCGAATTGGGACGGATCATGCTAAAGCGACGCATTATCCCGGTACTGTTGCTGAAGAACGGTCGCATGGTGAAGGGTAAGCAGTTCAAAGACTTTCGTGACACCGGCGACCCGGTCATGGCCACTCGAGTCTACAACGCTCAGGCAGCAGATGAGCTGGTTTTCCTCGATATTCAGGCAAGCCAGGAAGAGCGCGGTACGTTGATTGAGACCATCGAGCGCGTCTCTACCGAAGCGTTCATGCCATTCTCCGTTGGCGGCGGGATCACTTCAATCCAGGACATCCGCGACCTTCTCAAGGCTGGCGCTGACAAGGTGGTCATTACTACGGCAGCCGTCGAAAATCCCGATCTGATCGCGCAGGGCGCGGAGGCTTTTGGCAAACAGTGTATCATTGCTGGCATTGATGCAAAACTTGAAGATGGCGGATATCGAGTCTATACCCACAGTGGAACGGTTCGCACCGATCTTGATCTAATAGCGCATGTAAAGAATATGACTAGACTGGGCGCAGGCGAGATCTTCATCAACTCCATTGACCGTGACGGCATGATGGTAGGCTATGATCTGCCGCTCATCCGAATGGTGAGTGAGGCAACAGATCGACCCGTAATCGCCATGGGTGGAGCGGGTAATTTTCAGCATCTGGTAGAGGCCATGGAAGCTGGCGCCCATGCTGCGGCCTGTGCAAGCGTCTTCCATTTTGGCGATAATAATCCCCCCCGAGCCCGCGCATTTGTAAAGAATGCCGGCTACCCTGTCAAGAATATTCAGAGATAAGAATGTCGCACTTTAAGCGGTCACTGGATAACGCCGACCTTGCTGCCTATGTCAGCAAGCAGCTAAACAACCTCTTTCCTGATCCAAACCTGATCGACGATGCCTACCTGCTGCCATACGTTCAGCAGGCCATCACACGCTCGTTTGACTGTCATCGGCACATCCTGAAAAAGTATTATCGCGATGGCGATGACACGCTTTTCAACCACCTGAATTCTGATCATTACGCCATGTATCTGTACCTGCTAAGCAACACCGTTCATCGGGCTGGCGGGGACGAGAGCGTCGCTTCCAAACTATTTCTCCTCAACAAAGCGCTCCATGGACTGGACGCCTTTTACAGTATCCAATTGCCAGAAGTGTTCCTTTTTGTGCATCCGGTGGGTACCGTAATAGGCAATGGCAGTTTTGGCAACTATTTCGCCATCTACCAGAATTGCGCAGTAGGAGCCACGCCGGATGGCGGTTACCCATCCTTTGGGCGAGGAATTCTAATGTACGCGAAGTCATCCGTGTTGGGTGGATGCAAGGTTGGTAGCAACGTCGTGTTCGGGGCGAACGCATTCGTCTTGAGTACGGATATTCCGGACGACAGCACAATTGTGGGATCATACCCGCAGAACAAGATTGTCGATAATCACCAACCGGTGATTGACCGAATCTTTCGATAGCAGATGGAAAGAGCAGTGTCTACATGCGCGTTCTGATAGCGGACAAATTTGAAAAAAGCGGACTGGATGGGCTGGCTGCTGTTGGCTGCACAGTCATTTTCAAGCCCGATGTGAATGATGATTCCCTCACCGACGCCATCAAAAAGGCAAATCCGGATGTCCTCGTTGTACGTGGGACCAAAGTCACCGAATCGATGCTCGATACTGGCTCTATTAAGCTCATCGTGCGTGCCGGAGCAGGATATAACACCATCGACGTGAAAGGCGCCTCTCGACGAGGAATTTACGTCTCCAACTGCCCGGGGCAGAACTCCATTGCTGTTGCGGAACTGGCATTTGGGCTCGTGCTTGCGCTGGATAGACGTATCGCCGATAACGTGGCCGACCTGCGCGCCGGCAAATGGAATAAGGGCGAGTATTCGAAATCCAAAGGACTTTATGGTCAGACTCTCGCGCTCATTGGGCTCGGCAAAATCGGCCAGGAAATGGCGAAGCGAGCAAAAGCATTTGGTATGCGCGTGGTCGCCTGGAGCCGAAGTCTGACACCTGAACTCGCGGCTGAAATCGGCGTCGAATGGCAGCCTGATATGATTTCTGCGGTCCAAAAAGGCGATGTGGTCAGCATACATGTCGCGCTTACACCCGCTACCCACAACATGATCGGCAAAGATGTTTTCGAAGCCATGAAACCGGGAGCGCAATTCATCAACACATCCCGCGGGGAAATCGTGGATCAAGACGCCCTGATCGCTGCCATGAGATCTAAAGGCATTCGCGCAGGACTCGATGTCTTTGCGAATGAACCCACAGGCGCGAATGGTGAATACACTGACGAGATCATCCGCGAACCTAACTTCTATGGAACGCACCACATTGGAGCGTCGACGGATCAGGCGCAGGAAGCCATCGCGGCAGAGACCATCCGAATCGTCAAGACATTTATGGAGACGGGCAAGGTTCCGAACGTGGTGAATCTCGCGACGTCTACTCCCGCAATCTACACACTGGTGGTACGACATAAGGATAGACCCGGCGTACTCGCTCACGTATTTGATATACTAAAGGCGGCCGATATCAACGTTCAAGAGACAGAGAATATCGTCTTCGATGGCGCAGAGGCGGCGGTAGCACGGATCAATGTCGATACGCATCTGCCAGATTATGTTGTCCATGACATCCGAAGTGGTAATAAAGACATCATCGACGTAACGCTTTTTGAGCTTGCAACACCTGCTGGCAGTGACGACGTATAGATTGAAGCGAAAACAAATCGTTAACATGCAAATTTAATCGGATATTTCCGCAAGGTCTGTCCGAAAGGAGATAGGTGAATTTGAACAGTAATATTTCTATGGTTCTACGTGGATCTGTGATCTTCGGGGCGGCCATTTGCCTGACATCGACCTCTCAGGCTCAAGCGAAGCGATCTCGTGCGGCATCCGATCAATCCTCAATGCTTGCGGCTTCTGTGAACGGAGAAGTAATCACGCGTGGCATGGTCTATGATGACCTTTTGCTCGACCAGGTCTCAAACCTGAAAGCCATGGACCCGGTCTTTCGGGGCAAGCAGCGTGCCTTTGCTACTACCCTCGGGGCTTTTGTGGCTAAAAAGCTGGCGGCGGCCAATGGCCCGACTGCCTCCATTTCTCGGGAAGACGTCATTTCCTGGATATTCACAGACAAGCAAGACATCGTTACCAAGACCGTCGAGCGTATGATTCAAGAACGAGCCGTGGCGCAGGCTGCGAAGAGAGCTGGATTGAAAGTAACTCCCGCCGAAATGGATGCACAAACCCACCAGGCTATCGCGTCAGCACGCAAGAATTATCCTATTCTGGAAGGCAAGACCGACGAGCAGGTACTGGCGGCCATGGGTTTTCGGCGATCTTATTTGAAGCCTTTTGTCGAAACTCAGCTCTACCTCGAGAAGATGATTCAACTGGATATGACCAAACAATTTGGGCATCCGCTGGGAATCGATGATTACCGTGGCGCGAGCCACATCCTCATCGCCGTTCACCCGGACCCAAATAACCCGAAAAATGACGACAAGATCTGGGCCGATATGAAGGCCAAAGCCGATGGCATTCTCGCCGATATAAGATCAAACAAAGTCACCTTTGAAGCCGCCGCGACGCAGTTCAGCGATGATGGATCGAAGTTTCAGAACGGCACCCTTGGTGTCTTTCCACGAGGACAGATGGTAGGGGATTTCGAGAAGGCAGCCTTTTCGCTAGATCGAGGCAAGATCAGCGACCCGGTAAAAACCCAGTTCGGATGGCACATTATTCGAGTTGACAAGCTCGGCACCGACATCACCGGACCTGAGCGTGCACAGGTTCTTCAGCGAATGATGGCGCAGAAGATGCCGGGTAAGGTCCAGGAGATTCTGGCAAAGTCGAGCATCGTGAACAAGGTACCACCGGCTCCATCAGCCGGTGTGACGCCTGGTATGCAGGGCGGCCAACAACAGTAAGTCCAACTCTTGTCTGCTCCTGTGATGTTTTCAGGAGCAGTCACGCATAAAGAGGTGAGGTTACGGACATGGCACAGGTTTTCAAGTCACGCAATACTACTCCTCGCCAACCAAGACAAAGAGGTCCGAAACCTGATCTGGACGCTATGTGGATGCGGATTATTTTCGGCATTCTCGCAGCGGTAGGATTTGGATTGGCAGGATTTTTTACCGGGCTAAGCGCCGGCTTCAATCCAGTAATTGGGGCCGGTGTTGGGGCAACCATCGGCATGGCATTAGGAATTTTGCTTGGAGAGGACGCCCTCGGGGTGCTCTTTGAAGGCATGTTCTGGGTGTGTTCGTTCTGGTGAGGAATATGCATATGAACATGAAAGAAAAATACACTGAAAATAATGTGGAAACGGATCCGAATCACCTAGATGCTCCTCAGCGATCTTGGGAAAAGGCCCTGGTCGGGATACTTGCGGCCCTGATCATTGGTGGCATGGGTTATTTCATCGGCAGGAAACTCGGTTTTACTATTCAATGGTCAATCGCTTGCGGCTGTGTCCTTGGCTTGACAATAGGGCTTAAGCTCAAAGGAAACGCGTTCGTAGTTTTGGGCGATGTAATTGACAGGGGTTTTCACCCACATTAATGAAGGGATCGGACAATTGTCCGATCCCTTTCGTTTCTATACTGCAAGACCATTTACTCTTCGAATAGTCCGTTGGATTCATCAGCACAGACTTCACACCGTCCTTAGCCGTGAGCGATCCCCCAGCCTCTTTCTCACTCTCTTGCATTGCCATCTTCCACTCGGGATCGGCTGCGAATGCCTTATTGCTCTCCGCCTTGGCATCGGCCGATTTGTGTATCAGCATGTATACCAGAGTCTCTTCAGCGCCCTTCTGGTCCTTATCAAGCACCCAGTATCCAAAGTTCGTGACGCCGTGCTTTTTGAATAGGCCCATCGTGTGATCCTGAAATCTTTTGAGAAGGCGATCCAGGTTTCCCGGCGACGCGGTGTAAGTCCGCAATTCGTACAGGCGTGGTTCTTTGGACATGGACGATTTGACTTCCGGAGAGAATCCGGTGGTGTGCAGAAAAGTGGAATCGACCTTCAAGACCAGCCTGCCATTCTTCTCTGATTGGTCCTTAGCGGCAACCCAATCTGGATCCGCAACGAACGCCTTCCACGATGCCTCTCGGGCATCTCGACTCGGGTATGCAAGGATGTAGTAGAGTTTTCGGTCTGGATTCTCAACAGGCGTCCAGTATCCGATATTGGTAATCCCATGCTTTTTAAATAGTTTAGTTGTATGGTCTCTGAAGCGGGAGTTCAGGTCGTCCAGCTTACCCTCGGCAGCATAATAGACTCGCAACTCATAGCATCGTGCGTCTTTCGGATCTTCCGCTCGGGCAGTTACTGACATTGCGGAAGCAGCAATTCCAATAAGGCTTGCAAGGCAAATTCCAAACTTCATTCTTGGCTCTCCTCTTTAACGTTTGGCGCAGTTTCTATCGTACCCCTATTATTGTCCAAATTGAAAAGTCATTAGAAGGTCCAGACAGCAAAAAGCCACCTTCTTGCCGGAAGGTGGCTTCTAAATACCTGGCGCTTTGCACGTCGCCGGTAAGCCGACATAGAATTCGAGGAGCGTCGAAAATTTGTCGGTGGATATTGAGGAGGTTTTGGGGTCTCCTTGGTGATTACAATGTCATTCTACTGCCGGTCCATTAACGGTCCATTAGTAGAATTTACTTTTTGAGGCGTCGTCGAATGAAGAGACCACCGAACGTTCCCATTCCAGCGATCATGGCCAGCGTACCGGGTTCAGGTGTTTGCCCGAATCCGCCGCCCTGGGGCGCTGTCAGTCGCTGAATGCGATCTGTTTGCGTAAGCAGCAGCGTCCCATTTGGATCAACTGCCACGAAGTCTCCGCGGCTTCCACCACTTGCAATGAGTGTAGATGCAGACGTGTTAAGATCTATCTGGTAGAGTTTGCCATCGTTTGTGTTGGCAAATATAAAGCCGGCAATCGTGCCTGTACCAACTGCCGTACCGTCCACGGCGCTTATCGCAACGTTGAAAACGTTGAAGCCAGTACTGGTATTGAAACCCTTTACAAATCCGCCAATGGCTCCATAAACCGTACTACCGTCACCGGAGATACTTATACCATCCGCGCAACCTGTATTGAACGTCTTCATAACCGCTCCGGAGGTGCTATCGTATTTCAATATCTGTCCGGTACCACAATTGGCCAACCAGATGTTTCCGTCCGTAGGGTCCATAACGATCCCGAGAGGATTGTTGAGGCCGCTTACCAGGGTGGAAACAAAGCTGCCGTCGTTATTGACGACTTCTAATCTACCATTGCCATTGTTGGCGGAAAAGTTCTTGCCACCGCCCGTGGTCACACCACGAACGTCATGCTGGGGAATATGGGTGGTTAATACGTCGACCGGGAAAGACTGACCGTCAACGTCGTTAAACTGGTAAAACGACTGTGCGCCATAGTCAAAAGTGAGGATCTTTCCAGCAGGGTTGACAGTGACGCCGAAAGGTCCATATGGACCGCTGCTGGGCAATCCGGTAACGACAGTTGAAATACCAAATCCTGCAGTTGTGCCAGCGATAGTAAGCGCCAATTGGGCTTGTGATGCTGTTACCATCGTTGCTGCAAGTGCTGCGAACATAGAGATCTTTAAGGCGACGTTCAGTGCTGATTTCATTTTCATGTACCTTTATGGATCGTCTCTCTTTTGGACGATACCCAGTGTCTAGCTTGACCTGTAATAAGGTGGTGCGATTGCTGAGGGGAAAAGCGAGTAGAATGCCACTCATCTTGAACGCGGATTTTAGTGAAAATACGCGTGTCTGTGACGTCGTACGCGCCGATCTTGTTTGGGTAACTGCGCTACAAAGCGCCGGTAATTTTGCATTTTCGACCAAGTCGAGTTGAACTGTTCATTGTTCTCTCCATTTCGCCAGATAATGTTAAGGGATAAATCACGGTTAGTCTTGCATGTGGATGCAAGCTCGATAGACTGAGATGATAACCGTAAGCAACTTCAGGAATAAATCAGAGGTTGCTTACGAATATCGACTATTTTCGTCTTCGACGAACGATGAACATTCCTCCAAATACGCCCATTCCACCGATCATTGCAAGCGTGCCTGGTTCGGGAACGGAAGTCGAGAGGTTTCGGGTGAAGAAGAACGGATCGATCAGAGCAGTAGAATTAACTCCGCCAGAGTTCACGTTTCCACGAGCTGCAAAGGTACCGTAGATGTTATCTCCAACGGAGGTTACGAACTGGTAATCACCAAGTTCTCTGTTGCCGCCATAGTTATTGTCGTTTGGAGCAGCAGGTGCTGTCCAGGAGTAGAGCACGGAGTCCGAGAAGGTCAGTCCACCGTCTGTTGACGTGGCCAGATGCATTTGAAAGGTTCCGCCGAGGGCCAGTGGATCTCCGCGTGGTCCAATATAGCTATCGTACTCAACTGCTATTGTGCCATTGTCCGTAACAGTAACTGATGGAAGAGCGGCTCGTTGCCCGACTATAGAAAAGAGAACAGGTGCAGATCCAACCAGAGTTCCGCCGCCTGGATGGAATTCTCGTATATAAAGTCTGTCTACTCCGCTGCCATCTACTTTTCCATAAACGGTATAAATGTGGTTTCCGGCTTTATCGGATGCAATTGTAGTAACGTTGCCGCGAAGCTCGTTGATTCCACCAAACCAGGTAGTAGCGCCGGCATCAATTTGGTGAGAATTTCCGCTGTCGATGACAATACCACCAGGATTTGCAGTGTCGTTTGTATGATCCCAACTTGCTCCGCTGGTTCCGATGTTATAACTGTTCAAGCGATAAGTTACTGTCTGGAGTCCAGTATCAGGTTGAGCAGTCCCAACTCCAAAAATTGAATATGCATTGCCATTACCATCGGTAGCAATACGGGTGCCAGGATTCGTGAATGAACCAAGTGGTCCGCCGCGACTGATTGCGAGGTCATTGCCTACCGTAAAGGTTGCGCCAAAGTCGTCAGATCTTGTTACTCTCTGTTCTACACCAGCAGTAAAGTTATCGTAGCCAACGTAGATGTGAGATCCGGTGATCGACATAAATGGTTGATCGCCATTTCCTGCGCCAACGTGATTGATGGCGCCAGGGGTCCACGCCCAATCGCCTACTGGCCTTCCATGGAAATTGTCATTGTTGGGGTCCGTTGTCATGCCGTGATAGATATCTGTACCACCGGACAGGTTGCCAACAAGTGACACACCATGCAGTCGTCCCAAACCGTCATATGCAAAATTCCAATCTTCCGGAGTCTGAAAACCTGCCACTGGGGAGGTCACAGGCGCTCGTAGGCCCCAGGTTACGCCGCCGTCTTGTGAATAGGAAATAGCGGCGCCTGGTTGGGTGGTTTTAGTTGCACCGTAGCCAAAACTTGAAATAACGATCTGGTTTACGTTTAATGGATTTACGGCAATAAAGGGCTCGTTGCCCCAATCTTTGTACGAGTTCGGTGCAATGAGCGACGTGAAATCTGATGGCAGAATATTTCCAATTACATCTACAACTTGCGCTTTGGCTGCCGAATATCCAAAACCAACGGCCAATAGTCCCAAAATTCCTGCGAGAGCGCCTTTTCGACCCGATCGGCTTGAAGTATTCATTTTGTAATCTCCTGGGTAATCCGTAGACGTCGTGAGTGACAAAAGATTGGAAATTGCGGAGCCTTCTATCCATTAAAACTGCAAACAAATTATCTAGGGGTAGATAGGCTGGTCAATCGGGTCGAGGAATACGAACAATCAAATCGTTTTGCCTAAGTGGTTTTCCGAAGGCTTTTATTGGGCTACCTGCACTTGTTTTGGACTACGGCGGGAGAACATAATCTCGCCCTACCGGTTCTTCTATGATGAGGGATGCAAAAACTCTCGGTGTGATCAAACGCTGGATGTGATCTGTCTACAAAAGCAACTGAGTTTCATTCGGATCGGCGGCAATGAAGTCGCAGCGATTCTCAATATTAACAATGTGCTTGGCAGTGATACGTCCAAATCTAACAGCCAGAGTTTTACAGAGCGCCAGTAATCTTACATTTTCGACCAAGTCGAGTGGAACCGTTCATAGTTCTCTCCATTTCGCCAGATGATATTTTGTGTAACGCGCCAGGGGTAATGCTTGCGGGTGCGTACCCGATTGTAAGGGCTCGAAACTTAAATTCAACCTCTGGACATTACCAGAGGTTGAATTTGTAGTGCGATTATTTCCGTCTGCGGCGAACGAGGAACAATCCGCCGAATGCCCCCATGCCACCGATCATAGCCAGCGTACCGGGTTCCGGTGTTTGGCCAAATCCGCCACCCTGTGGCGCTGTTAATCGCTGGATTCGATCTATCTGCGTAAGCAGCAGTGTCCCATTTGGATCAACCGCCACGAAGTCTCCGCGGCTTCCACCACTTGCAATGAGTGTAGATGCAGACGTGT
>JBDUAM010000027.1:0-4178 GCA_040004655.1 Chthonomonadales bacterium
GGCCGAGATGCTTCTGCGTTCGCCCGAGAGGCCCGGATATCCTGGCGAAACGGATTCAGGGGAGTGTGCATGGCCTTAACGGCCTGCCGACGGGAGCTGTATGGAATGACATGCTCCAGAAGGGTCTTATCCGACTCGGTAAATTCCAGCACCGAACCGGCGCATGGGGCTGGTGGGAGACCGATGCCGACGACGTCTGGATGACTTCGTACGTTCTGGTGGGGCTGTCGGAAGCAAAAGCCTCGGGACTTCGGATTAACAATCAGGTTCTCGATAAGGGTGTGACGGCGGCTACCGCGCTGCTTAGCAAGGCAGATGAGTACCAGATGCCGTTCCTACTCTATGCGCTGGCCAGCACGGGTCAGAAGGAAGCCCTGCAGAAGGTAAATATCCTTCGCACGACGATGAAGACGACCACTCTTGAAGGCAACTCGATTGCATTCCTACTGCTTGCCGATAACCTGATCCATCGCGACAAAGCGCCGATGCTCGCTCGATTACGGCAGCTTGCCGTAGTTGAGAATGGCATGCGACACTGGAAGGGTAAGGACAAATGGGGTTGGGAGGATGAACGCCTGTCCACAGCGGTAGCGCTTCGAGCAGAGATTGCGGGCGGTGCTCCTGAGACCGAGATTCTGGAGACGCTCAGGTGGCTCATGATACACCGAACCGGTGAGTACTGGGGCGATACGCGATCCACTTGCTGGGTCATCATGGCACTCTGCGACTACCTGAAAGTTCATCCTGAAAGCGCCAATCCATCGGGAGAAATCACAGTCAACCTGAATAGTACGGCGGTAACGACCATCCGGCTGGCGGATGTCGATCCTCAGCATCCGGAGATGGTCTATCGACTACCGGCAGGCAGGTTGAAAGCCGGGAAGAATGATGTTCAACTCGTGCGAACAGGTGGATCCGGCGCGGCCTTCTACTCCATGGAGATGCGGCAACTGATCAACCACGAGAACCTTGGTGAGCTCATTAATCCCAACCTGACGGTTAAGCGCGAATACTTCCGCCTCGTGCCAAAGCAGTCAGGAACGGATCACATTACCCTTGAACCGGAGCTGATCAAGGGCGACATGAAGCCGGGTGAAAACATTCGGGTAAAGTTGACCCTGACCGCCAAAAAGGACCTCGAGTACATGCTCATTGAGGACCCGATGCCGGCAGGGTGTGAACCGAATGAACGTGGCGCTCCCGATGAGCTATCCGACTGGGGCTATTGGTGGTCGAGTATTGATATTCGGGATAACCGTGTGGCCTTCTTTGCGCGGAGCATTCCTAAGGGCAATAGCGTGATTGAGTACAACCTGCGGGCAATGACCGTCGGCAACTATCACGTGATGCCGACCCTCGCCCAACCGATGTACGATCCCGCGGTAACCGCTTACTCGGCCGAGGCTCATGTCAATGTTCGTTAATCCCTCCACCTTCGGCCGGTTTATTCCGGCCGAAGGTGGAATTCACATAGTTCAGGTGATGAGATGAAATTACCAGTAATCATAGCGGTTACCAGTGGCGCACTTGTAATCGGAGTTGTCTCGATGTTCGGCAAGGTGGCTTCTGCGCCGCCGGTCGAGGTTGAGATGGCTGGATTCGCTACCAATCTTGAGGGCCGATCCAGCAGTCAGCGACATAACGCCCACCTCGCGGCGGTGGAGTTGAATGGAGCGATCATTCCGGCTCACGGCACATTCTCTTTCAACAAAGTGGTGAAGTCATGGTCGGTCGATCGGGGATATGTCAAAGCGCCGGTCAGTTACGACGGCGAACTTATTCGTGCCTTCGGCGGCGGAGTGTGTCAGGCGTCGACCACGCTCTATAACGTCGCGCTGCTCTCCGGGATGAAGATTCTGGAGCGGCACCCGCATGTCTTTGCGCCGCACTACATCCCACCAGGTCGTGATGCAGCGGTAGCTCATCCAAGTATTGATCTGCGATTCAAGAATCCTTATTCCTGGCCGATACGTATCAAGGCTGTTGCGAAAGGGGACCGACTGGACGTTCGGTTCTTCGGTCGACATGCTCCGACAATGAAATACGAAGTCGACACGTTATTGCTCACTGATTCGCAGCCCGCAAGCAAAACCCGGTTGATTTCTGACGAGCACTCGGTCGGTCCAACGAGAAGTCCGGGGACAGGAGGATGCCGAGTAGTTGCATACCGAGTTCGGTGGGATACCAAAGGATCGCCGATTCGAGAGAGACTCTCAGACAACACATATCCGGCTATGAACAGAATCGTGAGAATACGAGAAGGGGATTAGTGGTAGGCTAGTCGGTTAGAACTTGATGCCGACTTTGGCTTCGGCTCGATAGTCCGGGTTTGGCTGCAGTAGCCCGTTTCGCTCGGTCGTGATAACTGACCCGCCGACCGCAAAATCGAATATTGATCCGAAGCGGTGGGTCAGGTTGAGCGAGTACGTGTTGATGGAGAGCAGCCCGGTGTCTATGGTCTGCGCCTCTTTGAACCCGGTTGTTACCTGCGTATATTTGCCGAGTTTTAAGCCCATTTTTAAGTCGACGATCTGGCATGTTTGCAGAGTAAGAACCTGCTCCTGCGAAGTGTATCCGCCGCTGAAGACTACAACACCTACGGTCGACTGCAGCGTCAGGCTGCGGTTTCGGGCGCGCGTGACAAGTCCCTTGTCGTCTTCCGGGTTGTCTGTAAAGCCTGCCGACAACCGTATCACTTTGTTTGGCAGCCCAAAAGTAAGTTTGGCATCGTAAGTATCCATTGCCGTTGGGTCGGGTATGCCCTGCGTCCAGGCGTCACGAAGCTTTATTCCGCCCGCAACTTCCACAAACTTGGTCGGCTTGGCTGTCGCACTAACGCCTTTTGCAAAGGAATCGGTTTTTCCGTCACCAAGAAGCTTGAGGCTGGTGGCAACTGTAAAAGCGGGACTGAGGGCATAGTTGAGGTTTGCCTCACGAGATCGAACGACCGCATCTTTGGTAAATCGATCACCCATTAGAGCAGAAAGCTTTAGCTGCTTGGTGGCCGCTGCCTCAACTTTTATCGAAGAACTATCTTCATTTCCTGTGGCGAGCAGGCTGTTCTTGAACGTTCCAAGCACGCTCACATTTTCGGTAGGCTGAGATTTGACGGCAAGCGAAGTGGATTTGTTCAAAACGTGCCCTGCCGTTCCATCTTGAGCGGATTGATCTACAAGCGCGGTGACATTCGTCTTGGCGCCGACCTTCTGGTCAATCTGCAATCTGCTGGCCGTCTTGATGGCGTTACTGCCATCCGATGCGTTGGTAACCGTCTGGCTATGGATCGCCTGGAATCGCGTGGTGGAACCGAGCGTGCCGCCGAGCTTTTCAGTGAGCGCGGTTACGATGTTGCCTTTCCCCGCAGAAGGTAGTTCGTGATTCTGAACAAACGAAGCAGAAGCGGCAATCCCGTGGATTGGCTTCAATGCTCCTTGAATATCAAGTGTCTGCTTGCCGGCAGTTGTCACCGCGTCGTCAACCGGTTTGAATCCTGCGCCAGCCCGCGTAAATCCCATGGAGAAAGTGCCGTAACGATGCGCCGATTTCTCCATCAATTGAAGCCCGGTGCGATCCGTTAGGCTGCCGCCGCGTGTGTCGAGATAGATTCGGCTGGTGAAATTACTGCCCGCTGCCAACTTTGTCGCACCCTGTAATCCGAGCAAGAGGCTGGCTGGGTTTGAGGCGGTCTGAGCGCCCAAAGCGGCCGCATCTGGTCGAACGTAAGCGTTAAAAGAGAGGGCTCCGGCGGCCATATCGAGCAAGTTGAACTGGATCGGCTGGATGGCGGCCGCACTGTTCTGTTTTGACTGACCAGGAATGCACCGAAAATCGACGCGAACGATGTCGCGGGTCTTTAGCGGGCTGGTGAATACGAGGGACCCGGTGTTAGGGTCGAGCTTGTAGTCCACATTAGATGTCAGTCGTGTGGCTCCCCTAAATATCATTTCACTGCCCGGCTCTATCTTCGCCCAGGAGAGAATGTACGGACCAACGACGTTGCGTCCAAGAAAAATATCGGAAACAAGCTGACCAGTAGATAACGACGGGCCAATGACTGGCACGTTAGCGTTCGTCTGGCCAAGCGTCGTAGCGGACGCCCCAGCTAACAGGAGCACGATGGAGAGTTGTGTTCGAATTCGGTTCATAAGTTCAGGATGGGTCGACTTCCATCTCATTAT
>JBDUAM010000509.1:0-14146 GCA_040004655.1 Chthonomonadales bacterium
TCGCGAGCGGCCTTGGGCGAAGATCGGCATCTACACCAACGGCATGTTGATCGACGAAGAGAAGGCGCGCCGAAGCATGAATTGCGGCCTTACTGAATTGAACATCAGTATTGATGCGGCCAAACCGGAAACCTATCGACGCGTCCGGCGTGGTGGCAAACTCGACATTCTCCACGAAAATATCAAGCGTCTGGTGAAGATCAAGAAAGAGACCCGTTCAAAGTTTCCGCTCATCGGCATGAACTTCGTGATGGTGAATGAGAACGAAGGCGAACTGGTCCCGTTCATAGAGCAAGCGGCGGACTTCGGGGTCGATTACATCGGTACGATCACTTTTGCTTCATACGACTGGGGATTCAAAAACCGACGGTCTGCCGACTCGTATTTCCGAGAACTCGATGCTGCAGAAAAACGGATGGACGAACTCGGCATGCGGTGCAGATCATTCCCGAGTCGAAACATTAGTTGGTCAGACCCGACGCAGCCGTTCAACTGCAACTTCTTCTGGGGTGAAAACTTTCAGGTCAACTACAACGGCGATATCACCCTTGGGTGTTGCACACCGTTCAAGGAGACATTCTCCTACGGCAACGTGCTGGAGACTCCGTTTAAAGAGATTTGGAATGGGGAGAAGTACACCAAAAACAGAAGGCTTGCAGCAAACCATACTGCGCCCTGCAAAGCATGCGGCTCCTGCGACCAGTTCAGCAAGAACTTCTTCATCCCACCGGATCAGAGTAAGTTTATCTCACTAAATGAGATAGCTGTTCAGCGCGCTAAAGAGCTGGTTGGTCGGTAGTCGGCTGACCAGTTACAAAACCATCAAACAGGTCGTAAAGCACCTTATGATTCCTCACAAATCGATCTGGGTATGACAGCATCTGTTCCTCGGACTGAACGTACGGAGCTTCCAACAGGTCCTCTGCACAATTCTCGCACATCGCCTTCACAACTTCTGCCGTCATCTCCGGGTGGAATTGAATTCCCAGCGCTCGTGTGCCGTAAGTGAATAGTTGATTGGTACAGCAATTGCTTGAGGCCACCAGTAATGCTCCGCCGGGCAGACTGAAGGTTTCCCCGTGCCAGTGGAATACCGACTGAAGCTCTGGCACGGCATCCAGTAGTCGATGGCTGCCAAAACTCATCGTACGATAGATCGGGTGCCATCCGATCTCTTTGTCTTCATTCGAAAATACTTTGCCCCCGAGCGCCTCTGCCAGAATCTGCGACCCAAAACAGATGCCTACCACAAGTCGCTTCGACTCCAGAGCATCTTTCGTGAGACGTTTCTCATCCACCAGCCAGGGCAGGCTCGCTTCATCATGAACGCTCATGGGTCCGCCCAACAAAATCAACATGTCGAATGAATGGACCTCGGGCAGCGACTCACCCGCATATGGATGGACAACCTGTACCGCGTGGTTCCGTTCGGCGGCCCACGGAAGAATGGCTCCGGCGGTCTCAAATTCTGCGTGTTGGATAATTAGAATGTTCAAAAAGTGGACCCTTGGAAGACGTAGTCCCTAGATTCATAAATCAAAGAAACAATTCCTGCAAAGCAATTGGTTATGCATTGAGATGCCACGCAAACCGTGAATGTACAAGGAGGAATTCCCACGGTCTAAACGCAACCTCTTCTTACCAATCCCTTCTAATCTCACTGCGACATTCAACGAGGAATTCCAATATGCAATATGTTTCAGGTACATCCAGATGGGCGCTCACTTTAGCCGCGGTATCAGCAGCGCTTTTGTCCTTCTGGGCTTGCCGATCTAACTCTTCGCTCCAACCCGCTGGCTTGCCACACTCTTCACCTACCATTCAGAATTCCTCACGAACGACCAAACGCTGGCTATTCATTTTCCGCGACATCTCGCGCGCCTCAGAAGTCGACAGGACCATCGCGCTGTTCCCAGAAGCCAAAAAAGACGGATACAACGGTATCGTTTGCAACTACAACGTGGCCAAAGAGAAGGCCGTTGAGTTTCAACAGGCTGCAAAGAAATACGGACTCGAAATCTACGCGACCGTTTTTGGCGGCGGGCACGACAAAAATTACGTCGAAGGTGTGTCGGTCAAAGACGCTCCATACGTAGTCCACGGAGCCGTCGCATCTCACGAAACCGACACCAACGCAGCCTTGAAGAACGGTGATTTTGAAGCGACTTCAGAAAACAAGATGCTTGGTTGGGGCTGGCAAGATGACATTGGGATCACTACCTTTGCAGATCACGATGTCGTTCACGGCGGAAAGACTTCGCTGCGAATGGAGAATATTGCCAAAAACGCAAACGGTCTCTGCAGAGTCTCGCAGCCCATCAAATTAGTCCCACATCGGCAATATCATGTGTCCGTCTGGGTCAAAACAGAAAACCTCAAACCTGCCGTCCCCGAAATCAAGGTCTTAACCGACTCAGCCTCTCAATCCGTGAGCTGGCAGACTTTCCATGTTGACGCAACGCAGGATTGGAAGCAATATGACATTGTGTTCAATAGCTTCGACGAGACGAACGGACGCATCTACCTCGGGTTCTGGGGCGGCAAGTCTGGCAAGATCTGGTGGGATGATCTTAAGGTAGAAGAGATCGGACTGGTAAACGTCATTCGTCGACCCGGCTGCCCGGTCGCTGTAAAGGGCGAGAATGGAACCACCTACGAAGAAGGTCGCGACTTCCAAAAGATAGTCGACCCGCAATTTCACCCCTGGATTGCCTACCGTGGCGTCGAGCCGACCATCAAGCTCACGCCCAATTCGCGCATCAAAGATGGCGACCACCTCAAGGTCAGCTACTACCATCCAGTGATTGTTTACGATGATCGGGTCACGTACTGCCTGTCCGAGCCGAAGGTCTTTGAGGATTGGCGCGACGAGGTCAAACAGGCAGAACAGAACTTACATCCCACCGGATACTTTATGTCCCACGACGAACTTAGATGCATGAACCAGTGCGCGCTTTGCCGAAGCAAGAACATGACGGCTGGCGAACTGCTCGCATGGAACGTTCACAAGGCTTCGGCTATCATCCGCGAAATTCGACCCGATGCTTCCATCTGGGTTTGGAATGATATGTTCGACCCCATGCACAACGCAGTCGACCACTTCTTCGCGGTAAACGGAACCATCGCCGGATCATGGAAGGGACTCGACAAGGACGTTGGAATCGTCAACTGGTATGGCGGTTTGAAAGGTAAAAACTGCAAGTTCTTTGCAGACCTTGGCCTGAAGCAGATCCTCTCCGGCTATTACGATAGCGATGATGATGGCTCAGTAATCAAGGAGTGGTATGCCAATACGACCATGGTTCCCGGCATTGTTGGCTCTATGTACACCACCTGGGAAGACAAATACGGGTCGATGGCTCCGTGGGCTAAGAAGGCGTGGGGCGCGACCAGATAGAGTGGACACAAATTCAGAACGATGGAGATCAAAAAGATGAGTGACGGCGCGAAATATTCCCGGCGTGAAGCGATTAATTGCGCCGCTATGGGCAGCATTTCCCTCGCGGGCGTGTTCGGGAGTGTCACGGAGTCTGCTCCCGGGCAGCTTACGGTTGGTGCGGCAAAGCGCATCATCACGCCAAATCCCCTGCTGCCTGTCTCGGGTGGAATGGGTCCCACGCGACCCACGAAAGAGAAGCGAGGCGACATCACCGCTCGCGCCATTTATCTTAACAAAGACGGCGTATCGGTGGCCATTGTTGCGCTGGACCTTCTTGGCTTTCCATCTGTTCTTGGCGACCGTGTTCGCGCTCGGATCAAGCGTATTCCGGCCGAGAATATTCTCATCGGATCAACCCACACGCACAGCGCGCCGGACTGCAACGCGTTCCCCGACGGCAAGGGCGGACACACGGGCGACCTCGCGTTTATGGACCGGGTATGCGTCCTCGCGGCGGAAGCCATCAACGAGGCCATCGACAAGGCCAAACCTGCCCACCTCAAAATCAACACGGATGAAGCCAAAGGGAAGATCGCGTACAACTACTATGCCCCCGACCTGATTGATCGTCGAATGACGGTCATTCAGGCGATTGGCATGGAAGGCAAGGCCATCGCCACCCTGATCAACTACGCCATCCACCCGGAGGTTCTTGGCAACAGCGTGGGAATTCTCAGCCCCGATCTTATTGGTCCACTGTGCGACAAAACCGAACAGAAGGCCGGCGGAATGGCCATCTTCATGAACAGCGCGCAGGGCGGTATGGTGACGGCGGATAATCGCGATTACTCTAAGCCGCGCGATCCGCAGCGCGCCTACTGGGACGATATGCGGACGTGGGAGGAGTGCATTCGCATCGGTCACACCATGTCGGATGAGGCTCTCAGGATTGTTAGCTCTGTCCCGATTCAGGCGAACCCGAATCTCTTCTGCACAAGTTCCATGGTCACCATTCCGGTGGACACTTTCGAGATGTGGGCGGTCGTCACCATGTCCCCGCTCAAGTACCCGCACGGCACAAACAAGACCATCAAAGCGCGAATTAACCTGCTCAACATCGGCAACGCGCAGATCGTGACCTGCCCGGGAGAGGCGCTGCCCAACATTGGATTCTACGTCAAGCGAAAAATGCGCGGCGCCCACAACATGGTCTTCGGGCTGACCAACGATGCCTTCGGCTACATCCTCACGAAGGTCGACTTCCACAGTTTCTCGCGTTATGACTACTGCTCTCGCACTTCCCTCGGCGAAATGACCGGCGAAATCCTCATTGAGAAGTGGATAGAGATGGTCAAGTCCGCACCGGCGCCGGATAAATTCTGACGCGCACAAAGCAGAACAAATCATCGACTGCATCCGCCGGATGATGGAAGCCTAAGGCGAATTTGCGAGCCACTCCTCATCGCGCGTGCCGGGACCAAAGGTTGTTGCGGACTTCTTTTCCCGCTTTTTCCACTTCGCGTGACTATCGGCGAAAACACTGACGAACCCGTCGTTGTGCCGAGAATAACCATCCTGCGATTTGCCTGCAACACTCAAGCGCGTATAATCCCTGCGGCTCCACTGCCAGTTAATCTCGTGTCGACCGTGGGACAGCACCTCGTTATCGCCATCCTCCGTATCGATATTCGTGGGCAGATTATCTACCACGAGGATGGTTGACGCGGGAGTAAGTACCTCTGCCAACGCATGACCCGCAACGCCGATGTGCCGACAAGCCGGATCATCCGCAGCAACACAATTTGCCGCAATGATGTCATTGATTCCATAGTTGTATGTGTATTGTTGACTGTAACGAGTGGAGCCGGGCTTGAAGAGAATCGGCTGGTCTGCATCGGGGCATTGCAGTATCTGCCAACTTTTTGTGTAAGGCATGATCATATCGCCCCAGTAGTACTCCAGGTTGTCGGGGCCCTCGGTGCCGAGCTCCGTTCTGGGGATATTCTCGTCATAATCCTGCGTGTACATCATTGCCGCCGTGCCAACCTGCTTCAAATTGCTGAGGCAAGCCGACTGCCGCGCCTTCTCACGCGCCGCCGCGAACACGGGAAATAGAATGGCGGCGAGGATGGCTATAATGGCGATGACCACGAGCAGTTCTATGAGGGTGAAACCGATATTCCTGGTTTGGTGATTTGCGAAAGTCTTGCGTTTCATTGCTTTATTCCCTGCCGAATGCAATCTGGTGGATTGCGTAAATTTGATACAACACGCCTATTATAAACCAGACAACACTATTTGTAAAGTAATATAAACGATATTTTTAGCCAGGGCTAAATTAATTGCTGTAGCGTCATGCAAAACTCCCGCGATGGCGCCATTAACTCCGCCACTGGCGCCACGAACCTATCGCGTGTCGTTAGACTTTACAGCCTTGCGCTTTGCCATGGCGTCTTTGAGAATGGCGCCTATCTTCTTATGCCCTCTGTTCACAGCTCCATCAATGGGAAGAACACCCGTGGACGATGCGATTGTAGGGTCAGCGCCGGCAGTGAGGAGTATGGTAACAATATCCGTATTCCCGCGAGCGGCAGCATAGTACAAAGATGTATAACCGCCCTTGTCCTGATAGTTAATTTTAGCGCCATGTCTAAGGAGAATATTTACCACGTCGCCCAATCTGCGTCTAACTGCCAGGGCGAGTGGCGGAGTTGCATCTCCGTCACTTGCGTTCACGTCGGCGTGATGTTGGAGAAGGAGATTAACAACTTTGACGATGTCAGCCGTACCTCTGCTGCTGTCGCCTGTTATAGCGTTTGAGAGCGGTGAAGAACCTTCTTTAGGAGTCAGGTTAGGATCCGCACCTTTGTCAAGAAGTGCTTTACAAACTTCAACGTTGGAGTCGGAACATGCGCGACCAAGAATGGTATACCCACTCCCATTTTTCGGATCTGTGTAACCTAGCACATAACCAAAAAAACTGGAATTAGTTAACCCACGAATGGGATAAAAGAGTGTGGAATTCGGGTCCGTACCAGAATTGATTAATGCAATAACTCTCGCATTGTCATGTGCAGCCAATGCATCAAATATCGCATTGTGGCCTCTCACAATAAGGATTTGAATACCGCCGACAACCACCATCACCACCGCAACCAACGCGAAAATTGCCAGAATACGCCGAAAGTATCCACTCTTCTTCATGGAGCTACCTCACTTCTTCTTCGTGCTGGACCCATCGGACTCACCACCCTTGCGCTTTGCCATGGCGTCTTTGAGCATAGCGACAATACCTTTGTATCCATATTTTCTCGCCGCGTCGATAGGAAGTCCGTTGGCTTTGCTGGCGATTGTTGGGTCCGCATCATTCGCCAGGAGCGTTTTTACGACCTCCTGACGCCCGCACATCGCAGCGAATTCCAGCGCAGTACCAACATTGCTAGTCCCGGCATTAACGTTAGCACCATGCGCGATCAGAAACTTGACTGCATCATTTCTGCCGACCCATGCCACTACAGTCAGGGGATTGATTGCGAAATATCGGTCATCATTGACCTTGCCGCCAAAATCAATGATCATTTGCAATGCCTCTGTGAGAGAGGCCTGATTTAAGGAAACTGCGCAAAGTATTTTGCACGAAAGCATAGACAGACCACCATCTGGCTTGCTGTTAGGGTCTACACCTTTAATAAGCAGCATCCGCATAATTTCTGAATTAGATTGACAGGTCGCCTGCATCACAATAGTACCGCCGTAGGCTGAAGCCGCGCTACGAAAACCAAGGTTGTATTTCAATTTCGCGAGTTCAGAATTTCCGGGCAAAAACACCGTGTGGACGTACTTTGGATCAGCCCCATCGCTCAACAGGGATGCAACCGCTTTTGTATCTCCGGCCTTTACGGCTTCGTAGAGCGCTTCATTTCGATTGTGCCGTTGAACGTAAGATACGCCGATCATGACAAAAACCGCAATGACCATGAACTCTACAGCAATCAGCACATGTTTGGTTTTATCTATTTTAATTCGCATCTCATCCTTACATCACTTCTTCGGCCCGCCGGTCGCGGCAGCCTTGCGCTTTGCCATGGCGTCTTCGAGCATGGCGACTATCTCAGGGTTCCGCCTATATCGCGCAGCATTAACAGGTAGTTTGCCATGTGTAGTGGGGAGGGTAGGATCTGCGCCGGCATCAAGGAGCATTTTAACGATACTCAGGTGACCGCCATCCGCAGCGTTATATAATGAAGAAAGACCGCCAAGCCCAATCTTATTGACGTCTGCACCATTGTCAATCAATAATTTTGTTACATATTCGGAACCCTTACCCGCTGCGGACGGTAGAGCGAGAGACCTGTATTTGCCTACGCCATTGACCTTTGCGTGGTATTTAAGTAGAAGTTCGATGATTTTTATGCCATCGGGTGAATCTGGCCGTTCCATGCCCACAACAGCGCTACAGAGTGGCGTTACACCTATCCGACTTGCACGGTTTGCATCTGCCCCCCTTTCGAGCAACGCCTGACATACTTCAAGGCTACAGTAGAGGCAGGCTAGGTTAAGAATATATAGCCGGTCAGGAGTCTCCTCACGTAACTTACCAAAGAGGTCCTCAAAAAATTCACGGGGCGTTCTTCGTTCATAATCGGGCGTAACTGATGAATTGGGGTCCACACCAGAATTAAGCAACGCAATAACTTGAGCGTAGTTGTGCGCCTTGAATGCATCAAATATTGCTTCAGAATTACGCGCCTTCAAAATTGAACTTCTATGAATTGCCCACATCATTACGACGACCCCGGTCAAAATTGCCAGCACAATCCAAATATCCTGACTCGTCTTCATCCCAACACCACCTCTCTCATTCCAAATCCCCGGCGACCGCGAAACTGCGCGGTCGCCGGGAACCTGATCCTACGGCTCCGTAGTTACCTGCGTGATGGCGGAGAGCGAGCCGGTGGGAGCGCCATCCGTCGAGATGAACCTATAACGATACAGACGCACCTCCGGTTGATTCAGAACGTGATTCGTCCGCGCGTCTACATACGGGCTGCGCAGAACTGTGCCGAGCAGAACGTAATCCGCATCGCTGTCACGCTTGCACTCCAGGCTGATGCCGGGGTTCTTGGCCTTCACAAACTTCAACTGCACCACGCCATTGGGCAGAGCGACCGCCTTGAGCAGCGACGGCGTAGGCGCAGGCGGACTATCCGGACCAATTATCCCGAGGTCAGACCCCATCGCATCGGTATACGCGGGATGAGCCTTGATGCGTGCGGCGAGACTGCGAAACCTACCCTCAATATCCACTCCAACGGTGGTAGGGCCCGAACCCGGATCAAGCACGAGCGGAGCGGGAGGCGTGGGGCTTGAAGTGGGGCCCTTGCGAAATATGGTCTTGCTCTTGGCCATATCGCTGGCGTTCTGCTTAACAGTTTTGCTCCAGTTAAGCATGTAGTTGAAGAAGATCCCATCATTAGCTGCGGCAGTAACCATGGCGGAGGTGAAGCCGAGCGTGGTCTGATAATTGGGCAGACGCGCAGCAAAATGGGTGAGCTGCAGCGCAAAATCTACGTCACGAGCCTTTACGAAATTAGCCTGAGGCATCGTTGCCTTGCCTTTCAGACGCCGAATGAACCGGTCAACGCCGACATTGACGTCAATCATGTGCGGGTGATTCCGCACGGTGGGTGTATTGCTGGAATTGGTACCGCCAGCAATATTATTGTAGATTGTATCGCTACGATTGTAAATATTGTCGATAAGATTCTAATTCGTGTCGATACGATTCACCGCAGTGTCGTTACGATTGGGAATCGTGGCGTTACGATTCTGAATCGTGGCGTTGCGATTCCAAATCCTGTTAACACGACTCGCCGTAGTGTCGATACGATTCCAATTCGTGTCGATACGATTCTCCGTAGTGGTGATACGATTTGCGCAAGTGTCGATACGATTTGCGCCTGTGTCGATGCGATTTACGTCGCTGGCGCGGGAATCCTACTTTTTCGTGCTTGAAGCCGAGGTCCTGCGCTTCGCCATGGCGTCTTTGAGAATCGCGACGGTTTCTTTATAGTCGTATTCTTGAGCCAGCGCGATAAGTTTCTCAAAGGTAGTGCCACACTTGGATAGGTCGGCACCAGCGTTTAACAATAGCCGCACGGCATATGTTTTTCCAGTATCCGTCGCGGTCAACAGTGGCGAAATTCCGGTTGTGGTGGTGACGTTTACATTCGCGCCATGGTTAATAAGGAACTTGACTGCATCGTTCTCTTCCCAAACTACAGCAACCAATATCGGGGCAAAGTGATACGTGTTCACCGCATTTACATCCGCTCCATGATCGATCAACATTTGCATGATCTCATTACACTTTTCCGGCGAAGCTATATCAGATCTCTCGACAGTAGACCGAATTAATGACGCTTTGTCTTCTCCAACTATCCATCCTTTAACACCATGTGAAAGAAGGTACCTGACTACGACCGGATTTCTGAAATTGCATGCAGCCTCAATCGCAGCAACTCTTCTGGCGCCATACGGCCCTACATAATTTGCGTCAGCGCCGGATTTAAGTAACCAAATAGCTTTGTCAGTATTCCCCGAAGTGATAGCGGGGAGTAGCTGTTCGCTCTTCCTGGCGCGGTCATAATAAGAATAGACAATCAAAGACGGCACCTCCACCGTCAACGCGGCAACAATCAGAATAATAACACGGGTCCGGTTCATCTTCTTTCGCATGTCATCCTCGCGGTCAACCCTGTACCGCTCCGCAACAAAACTAATCCCATTGTAGCCCAGCTTCAATAGCAAACCAGCAAACCTCTCGGTAACCTCACGTCAAATCGCGGAGACAAAAAAGGGGGTGTAGATCGGTTGCGGCTCCGTTCTGCACCCAATGTCTCAGTCTTCGTTATCCGTGGTGTGCGCGTAAACCACAATGCCATCGGAGATCACGAACTCGGGTTCGGTGTCGACACCCGTCCACACTTTGGAGCCATCCATTCGCCGAATTACTGGGCACATGGATCTGTTCAGGCCCTGTGCTTTGCGAACTCGAATCCTGATTACACGACGTCCCACGGTACAATCGACAGTAGTACTTCGCGTTGCTTCGGTGTCGAAAGGACCGCCATGTCGATCAATAATGCTATTGCCAGCCTAGCCGTCAAAGACCTTAAGTCCGCTGTTCAGTGGTACGAGAAACTTCTCGGCAGACAGGCTGACTCCGGGCACAATCCCGACGTAGCCGAATGGAAGTTTGAAGGAGGTGGTGGGCTGCAGGTTTATCAGAGCGACGAGCGACCTGGTAAGGGATCAGTCACCTTTGATGTGAGCAGCATTGAAGATCAGATTGCAGACCTCGAGAAGTGCGGTATCGATCCCGGGCGACGTATAACCACTGAAACCATGAAAGTCGTGATGATCAAGGATCCAGATAGTAACAGCATCGCGTTTGCCGAGTCGATCTCAACGTTGCCATAGTCCCACACCTGAACGCTTATCCGTACGGAAATTTGCAATTTCACCGATGCAATTTGAGTTTGTGGTGATAGTATTTGCTTCGGTGGCGCTAGCGGCGGAGTTCTCGGCATGCTTGATATTCGTCGGGGGTGTTGCGTTTGACATAGATGGCTGGTTATCGCATAATCGGATTGAAGTTCAGACGTTCTCTTCAGTGAATTGTGCGCTCTCTTATCTAGATTACTCCGGGCTGCATATTCAATAGTCGTACCGCCTCGCAAGGCGCCAGAAGAGGTATCACGCCCATGAAGTCAAAGCTATTCGCGATTGGTCTTGGCATCGCCCTGCTCTTGCCCCTGGCCGTCTACACAGGCGTGAACATCTTCAGTCCTCCTCCAGATCGGGAAAGCTACTTTGAGCAAACCTATGATCAGCAAAGGACCGATACAAAGTCCAAAGAGGAGAAAGTGCGCATCGCGCAACTGGACAAGCAGCACAAAAAGAGACTGGACGATGCGGAGAAGGAATACGAGAAACGCGTTTTCTACGTTGCCTTTCCAGTAGGCATTTTGTCGATTATTCTTGGCTCGATTGTGGCCGCCCACACAGTTGGAGCGGGCTTCATGTATGGCGGAATAATCTTATTGGCCGGAGGATGCTATTCGTATTGGGATACGATGACGGCCCTGATACGGTTCGTTTCGGTGCTCGTGGCTTTGGCCGTATTTGTCGGACTTGGATGGTGGAAAGTGCGGACGGCAGTGGAGTCGCCCGAAGTCAAAGAGGCATAACAAGGCGTTGCGTGCTACGTTTGCCGGTCCGTTCGTAACGCAGAGGGCCTGTCAGTTTTGAGAGATGACGCTGAGCAGACCAAGGTCACCTGCGGCGGCTGTACAGTCGACCTGACGTGGAAAGGTGGCCGAGTGGTGAAGTATCGGGTCAGGGGTCCGAAAAATGGCAGGGTGTCCGTGTTGGTGAATGGGAAGAAGGTGGTTGTGTTTGGGTCCGGCGGTTGAAAATCGGCAGCATTATAAAAGGCTGCTTATTATTCGCATTAAATATTCACTTCAATCCGTAGAAGTAACTTCGCTCACGGGATTTGCAAGTTCGCCTGGCACTTGGGATGGGTTCTGGATAACCAGGGTCTGAATATTGGTGGGCATCGATATTTTTTCTCTGTCGAATGCTTCTTTCACCCGAATCATGCATTCACTTCCCACTCGCAAATAATCCGCTCTCTGAGAATTGGTGTAAAACCGAATTCTAAGGTTTACGGTTGAAGGTGCAAGTTCATCTACGAGTACATCAGGGCTCGGCTCAGCCGACACGCCATTTATCGTGATGATAGTCTCCAGGGCAATCCGCTGGGCCTTTTCGATGGGATCGTCGTAACCGATTCCAACACAAAATTCTCGTCTGCGAAATGGACTTGCCGTATTAGAAGTGACTACAGAAGTAAATACGTCCCCGTTTGGAATAATCACCAGTCGATTGTCGTACGTTCGCAAATAGAGGGCGCGAAGCTCAATTCGTTCCACTGTTCCCTCAAAGCCATTGACTACTATCTGGTCGCCAATATGAAACTGCTGACCCAGAAGAAGCATAAACCCCGCAAAAAAGTGAGAGAGAATATCTTTGAACGCGAATCCCAGCACAAACCCTGATACGCCAAGAGTTGTGGCAATGCTTCCGCCCTCCAATCCCAACGAAGACATGATGGCTAGAATGCCAACGGCCCAGGTTCCGTAATATACTATTTTCCGAATTGCGTGACCGATATTTCCATCCAGACGAGTTCGTGTGGCGATTGTTTTGACTATCCATCCATTGAATTTTGCAAATAACCAGAAGAGTATTGTGAGAAAGAATGCCCCACCAAGACGTGGAAGCCACCGAATTGCCGACACAAACATATCTGAAATTGAATTCCGAATGAGAATTCCCGACCCTTTAAGTGCGTTCGATCTAACCTGTTGGGCATCTCTCACTGCGTTGGCCATTTGATCCCCCCATTTAAATGCCAGGCTATCGCGGGCAGTGAGCGCATCTTGGGCATCCAGATTTGTTACGTTTAAAATGGAATTACCGTCGAGAGTGATTGTCGTTTCGTTATTGTTCGATACAAGGTCCTTCAATTCGAAAGGAGGAAGTTGTTGCGTACTCATAACAAGGCTGTTCAGGCGCCGGTTGACCTTGTCGGCACGTTCTAATGCAGTCATGTTTTTAATGCCCATAATGTCAAACAATTGCCGGCCATCTACTTTGACCGGTGCGTATGCAGATATGTCAGTAGAAGGGGAACTTGAGAGCGGCGCAGTTGGAACCTGCGCTAAGATGACACTTGGCTCGATCAGAAGAAAAATCAACAACGTCCAGAGGGTTATTGAAAATCTCATTTGAATGCATTCACTTTCGCTACGGCGGCACATAAAGCAGTGCTATCCATTAGGGCTCTCGATGCCGTGCATCGATTCCCGGTTATTGGTCGAAACTGCCATAGAATCGATGCTGGGCATATTGCGGCGCATTGGTCATTCACACGTTGCCTCGATTAGAGCTTATTTCTACATCACATTTGTCCACAACGCTCTAATCCACACATTCACAGCCACTGCGTAAAGAGAGCATACCACCCGCAGCCTCAGGGGCAATCATTGCCGTTAGCCGCATGTGCGCTTCTAGGCGGGTCGACGCTGTTGGTATCCATTCCCTGCTTCCATCGCGACAACTGACGAGAATACACCCTGGCGCCAGTCCCAGATCCCGTACTTCTTTGCCCTCAAAGGGCGATCCTGGTTCGACCTCAAGTTCCAGCACCAGAGGTTCTTTTGAACTTGGAATTGCCCCTCCTTTGAGCAAGTCGCGTTCAAGCAGGTTCTCGTATATTGGCAACTCATTCAGACTTTCGGCAACAACGTATGCACAGAAACACGCTACAAGTAGTGGCAGCATTTGAGCATAATTGCCTGTCATTTCAATGATTAATACGATACCGGTCAGTGGTGCACGGACGATTGCCGTAAAATAGGCGGCCATGCCAACAACGGCAAATATTGCCGGAACCGTCACCAGGACGGGGAACATTAAATGCGTCGCCTGCCCCACACCGAGCCCCAGAAGCGCACCCAACACCAGCAAAGGAGCAAAAATACCGCCCGGAGCGCCAGTTCCATAACTCACCATTGAGAGTAAAAATCGCACGAGAAACCAGATGGGAATGACAGCGAGTGCAAGATTTCCATCAAGAAACTTTTCAGTTATCTGATGTCCACTTCCCACCGAGGTCGGCGAGAACCACGCGACGAG
>JBDUAM010000565.1:0-14134 GCA_040004655.1 Chthonomonadales bacterium
CATCGGCGGTAGGGCAGACCGACATTGCGCCGAGCAGGCAGTCGTCCGGCATAACCGTCCCCTGCGGAATGACGGAGTTGTTCCCAAGAAATACCCTCTTGCCGGTGACCGTTCTGGCAAGCTTCACGGTGCCGTTAGAGCGTTTCAGTAGTCCGATAGAATTGTCACTGGCGATAAAGCCTTCGTCGCCAAATTCCACCAGATCATATGGCAGTTTGGCTGGCAGCGCGATCTCCATCCGCACACCACATTTCATACCGAGCGCAAGGCACCACGGACGTGTGTAGAGCGTGTCGTAAATCGGCATGATGCTGTCTTTGCTCAGGTCGAGCAGCTTGTCCACAAGCCATTTTCGGAGCATAAAGTGACCGTGGGTCGGATATTCGCCGGGTTGAACCTTGCCCAGCAGCGTCCACTTGGCGACCAGCACCAGGGCGCAGGAACTGAGCACCATCATAATAGAGAAAAGCGGCGCAGCAACGTAGGTGAGAGCGTAGGCCGATAATCGGTAAAAGATCAGCGTGATGGCCGCAAAGGGAATCATTTCCACGAATGGCAGCAAAATCACGAGGATGGTCTGAACTGCGCCAAAGACAAATTTGTTGTACGCTGTGGCATGTTTTGTAGGATCATATGCAGGTGTTTTGCGCGGCTCCAGCTTGCGCGCGGGCGACCCGATCCACTCTTCTCCGGCTGGGATCTCCATATCTTCACGCACACAGGTGAGATCGCCAATGGATGCTCCATCGCCGATCTTGGCGCCGCCTGCAACTCCTGCGCGAACGCCAAGCTGCACGCCTTCACCGAGTTCAATGGGGCGCAGATATAGATATCCGTTTGCGACTGTCGCTGAGCGCATCCACGAGAAATTTTCGATCACACAGTTGTCGCCAACGGTGAGCAGATCTGTGCAGTCGATATCCAGGTTGTCAAAGTGAACGTTTTTGCCGATCTTCGCTCCGAGCAGCCTCATGTAGAGACCGGCAAGCGGCGTTCCGGTCACGAATTCTTTGGGAGAAGAATCAATTGCGCGCTGAACAAACCACCAGCGCAGAAAGTAGCTGCCCCACAGTGGATATTTGCCCGGCTTGTATTTACCTATGACCGCCCATTTGATACCGACCGTCACCAGGAGGCTAACCGGCACGAGCACTGCATGCGCAAAGAGGCCGTAGAGAATGGCCCGAAGCGGATGGTGCCCGTGGTCGTAGAAATGCGCGGCGGTGATGATCGGCATGAGCCAGAAGATCGCCTTCATTCCGAAGAGGACGAGTAACCCGAGTCCTTGAACGATAGTCGCAATACGGTATCTGGCATCGGGAATTGGCTCAAAGGGAATAGCGGCCTCAATAACGGTTTCTGTTGCACCTCGACTATCTAGAACAGCCGCGTAATCAGAAAGAACAGGGTGCTCATAGACGTCGATGACAGACGCCTTCATCACGCCGCGTTCGTTACGCAGGACCGAGACAAACTGGGCGGCCAGCAGGGAGTAACCGCCGAGGTCCAGGAAGAAATCGTCCGTTCGGCTGATCTCTTCGACCTTGAAAATCTGCTTCCATATTTCCGCGAGCATTTCTTCAGTTTCGGTGACGGGCGCTTCGACTTGTCGGACGGCTTCCAATCGTTTCCCGGTCAGTGTCTGGCAGAGTTTTCGGTCGATCTTGCCGCTGGGGAGCACTGGAATGCAATCGAGTTTCTCAAGAATATGCGGGACCATGTACGATGGCAGCTCGCTGCGTAAGCGAGCGTAACAGGCGGTCGCGTCGATGTCTTTTCCGCGTTTTGGTACGAGTAGAGCGGCAAGTTCGGGGCTCGGGCTTTCGGCGTTACGAAGGATGACCACCGCAGTACCGACATTCTCATCTTTCAGGATGTGCGTCTCGATGTCTGAGAGCTCTATGCGATATCCGCGAATCTTGACCTGGCCATCTACTCGACCAAGCCAGACGATATTGCCGTCTTCCTTCTGGCAAACACGGTCACCAGTGCGGTAAAGGATAGGGTTGTTAAGGTCCGATTTGAAATAAGGATTTGAGATGAACTTCTCGGAGTTCGCCGAGCCGCTGCCCATGTAGCCGTTTGCAACGCCGACGCCGGAAATACAGAATTCACCTTCTGCGCCAGAGGCGACGGGCATAAACTCATCGTTCAGCACATAACAGAAGTAGTTCGGAAGAGGTTTGCCGATAGTGATCTCTTCATCCGGATAGCAGTAGCCAAACGTCGCGCCGACGGTCGCCTCGGTCGGGCCATACGTGTTGATGATCTCGCGGTCTTGTCGCCACCAGCGACGCACCATCTCTGATGGACAGCGTTCTGCGCCAAAGAGGATACGCTTGAGGGTAGGCACGTCTTTTTCGACTATCGAAAGCAGCGTTGGCGCGCAGGAGATGATGGAGACGCGATGTTCAATCAGGAAATCGGCAAGCTCGGGACCGGAGTGAATGTCGTCCGCCGAGGCGACCACAAGAGTTGCGCCAGCCAGGAACGTGGGCCAGACTTCTTCGTGATGTCCGTCAGAGGCAGGAGAGAATCCCTGGAAAACGCGATCCTGCGTAGCAACTTTTATACAGGTTTCTTGATCACCTCGAACAAAGTTGGTCAGACTTCTGTGCGAAACGGGAACGCCTTTTGGTCGACCGGTCGTACCAGAAGTAAAGATGATGTAGGCAATGTCGTCTGGGGAAAGCGCAAGGTCGCCCAGGGCAATTGGTTCCGCAGAAAGCTCGTTCGTACTCGTCAAGAGGTCAGAAATGTGGATGCTGTTGAGCGCTTCTGGCAGACCTGTCGTTTCTTCGGTTATCACGAGTTGCGGATCGGCATCTTCAAGGCAGAGGCGAATGCGTTCCAGCGGAGTATCAGCATCCAGCGGGACGTACGATGCGCCGGTCTTTAAGACGGCGATAATGCTGAGAACAGCGTCAATTCCACGAGGAAGTACAATGGCGACGCGATTGCCACGAGTAACGCCTTCGGCTTGCAGTCGGCGAGCAATCTGGTTCGTAAGGGCATCGAGTCGAGCGTAGGTAATCTGCTCCGACCCGCCAACGAGGGCGATTTGATCGGGAGTCTGTTCTGCCCAGAGGCAAAGCGGTTCGAAGACAAAATCCGTCGCCGCGATGCTTGGATCGTATGGACCGGATGCTATTTCCGGAGTAATCGATATGTCGAGTTCTGTCTCGACAGGGCGATCAACGATGATGTTATGCAAAAAGAGGGCTTCCTCCAAGATTGGTACAGCTGCAGGAATGCTCAGGTTGCGCCCGAACCTAACCTATTACTATTCGGCAAACGAGTGCAAAGTACCTGCTTTTATTGTCTTGAATCGGTTCAGTGCGCGACACAGACCGCTGTTACATCGTGTTAACATGTCGGCACGGATCTTGGACGAATCCCCAACAGGAATGTTCATCTTTACGGTCCACGACATGTTGAGTTTCACACAGCATGTTTGGATACGCGTTACACGTCTCTCCCAACGATCGCTTGACCTGGGGAAAAGTGACCTGTTACAGGACAGTTTGCGAACTGCGCGTCAGTGGATAATGATGCGATGGCGTTCAGCGACAACGATAGCGCGGAGGGAATCGACAGCATCGTCCAGATTGTCGTTCACCACGCAGTAGTCATAGTGGGAGACGGCCTGCATCTCTTGCCGGGCGATCTTCAGTCGACGTTCGGCGACTTCCGGTGACTCGGTTGCGCGGTTTAACAGTCGCTCCTCCAGAACCTGCCACGAGGGCGGTGCGAGGAAGACAAGGATGGCATCTGGAGCACGTTCACGGACCGCAAGGCCACCCTGAACTTCGATCTCCAGAAGAACATCTTTACCAACAGAGCGCGCGCTGTTTACACCTTCCATGGGAGTGCCGTAGAGGTTGTTGTTGTAGCTGGCGAATTCCAGAAAGTAGCCGTCGTCGATGTGCTTTTCAAACTCCGCACGCGAGAAGAAATGGTAATGGACGCCGTTTTCTTCACCGGGTCGTGGAGACCGGGTCGTAGCAGTAATACACTTGATCAAGGGAGTCGATCCCAGATCTCGCTGCATGGTGGCGCGAATGACCGTTCCCTTACCCACGCCGCTCGGACCGCTCACCACAAAGAGTCGACCCTGCTCGGGCGTGATGCGCCGGGTGAGGTCCATCGGCTCTTCTTCAGCAGGTTGGGCGGAGCAAGGGAGTTCGGCCAAGGCGTTACTCACCCGCGAATATCTTGTCGACCCGTTTGGCCACATCTCGCAGATAAGCTTCGTCGCCTCCGCCGAGTTCTGTGGTCATGAATCCTGTGTAGCCGATCTCGGCAAATGCCTTGCGCACTTCTGGCCAGTTGATGCTGCCCTCGCGCAGGTTGACGAAGTTGCCGTTGCGCGAACCAAAGAGGCCCGGGCCGCCCTTGTAATCTTTCAGGTGGACCTTGTGGATGCGCTTGCCAACGGTGCGGACCCAGTCTTCTGGCCATGCGAAAGCCACGACATTTCCCACATCGAAATAAGACTGCACCCACGGACTCTTGAACGAATCGATGTACGCCGTGTACTCCAGCGGGCTTAGCAGAAAGTTGTTCCAGACTTCTTCTACGCAGATCAAAATCTTCAACTTCTCTGCGGTCGGGATGAGCTTCTTGATGCCTTCGTGCGACCATTTGTACGCATTCGCGTAGCTGGTCTTCGCGTTTACCGTTCCGGGTACGAGCAGAATGTCATCCGCGCCCATCCATTTGGCGGACTGCATGGCGTTCTGCGCGTTTTCAAGACTCTTCTCGCGTTTAGCAGGATCGGGATCGGTAAGTGGTGGATCCCACCCGCCATAGATGACCGAGTGGACTCGAATGCCAGCCTTCTCCGCGGCGGCTCGCATGCGCTCGCACTGCGCCTGATCAGAGATGGGACCCGATTCAACGCCGTCAAATCCGCAATCGTGCGCCAGTTTCATCCTATCTTCAATGCTCAGTTTGTTGGGGAGCATGTCGAAGATGAGCGCCTTCTTTGGTCCGTCTGCCGGCGGCATAACGGTCTCGGCAGAGGCGCTGACGGTCAGGGCGGATGCGGCTGCTACGGAAGCGGTGACGGAGGTTGCCATAAAGTCGCGTCGGTTCATCTTTGAATTCACCTTGATTTCCTCGATTCGGGAGCCGGAGTTGTATTCATGAATATACCATTTTGGAGCGTGGATTTGGGGGATTGGTTTGCCACGAAGGTACCATGAGTGCATTGAAATGTGACTTTAGTCACCCAATCCCTCACGTGAACCGGAGACCAGACCGATAATGAAACTTATCTTCTTGCTCCCTCTGCTGCTTCAATCCGCCAAGCCCGACGCCGTGCAGATCACCTTGGAATCTCCTTCGCGGCGAATTGTGACAGACGCCGGCGCAGGAGGCTATCAGGCATTCCCGGATGTCTGCCGCGCGAAGAATGGCGATCTACTCTGCGTGTTCTATGCTGGTTACGGCCACATCTCGCAGCCGACTGCCGCGCTGCCCAAGGGTGGACGGGTATGCATGATTCGCTCAAAGGATGAAGGCAAAACGTGGGGCGATCCGATGACCATTGTCGACACGCCCGCCGATGATCGCGACCCGAGTATTTGCTCCCTACCGAATGGCGACTTGCTCTGCAATTTCTTTATATATGGCAAAAATGCAGAGTGCGATACATGCGTTGCGCGGTCTCGCGATGGTGGAGCAACCTGGAGTGAGCCCGAGATCGTTGCGCCGAGATTTGCGACTTCTTCGCCCATTCGTCGACTGCGTTCAGGTCGACTGTTGCTGCCGATCTACACTGTCGATGGCGGCGGCAAACGGAGTTTCCCAGCGGTGTGCCTCTCGGACAATGGCGGCAAGAGCTGGAGTTCGGCGCACCCGATTGCACAGTCGAGCGGCATGACGCTGGACGAGACCGACTTCTTTGAGAGGATGGACGGAACCATTCTCGCGGTGATGCGACAGGTGATGTGCGGCGCGGAATCGAAGGACGGCGGCGTGACCTGGGGAGCGCCATTCGAGCTGGGCTTTCCCGGGCACTGTCCGTATATGCTGATGACCAGAAACGGTGTGCTGTTAATGGCGCATCGCGTGCCAGAGACGAGCCTGCACTACAGCGTTGATGAGGGCCGAACGTGGCAGGGACCCATTCTCATCGACCACTTCATCGGGGCATACCCGAGCATGGTCAACCTGAAAGATGGCCAGGTGTTGGTTGTTTTCTACGAGGAGGGGAAGGGGTCGGCGATTCGGGCGGTGACCCTTCGTATATTCAAATAGGTCGCCGCCCGAGGCCGTCTAACTAATCGTGTTTCTTCTTCTTGCCCTGGAACGTATGGTTGATGGACTTCGACGCGCTGTTGAGGGAGTGATTGAAGTCCTTCGACTCACGGTTGGTCTCATGGTTAACGTTCTTGGAGAGTTGGTCTGACTTACCCTCGGCGCTTTTTGGGTGCTTAACATCATGGTGCCAAACCTTTTTGTGATGCTTTACCTTTTTGTGGACTTGAGGTTTGTTTCTCTGGTTGGGATGTTTAGGCTTGTTTCGCATGTTGGCATGATGGACGACCTTCTTGTCATCCGAATCATGCTTGCCATTTCCTTGTGCGATGGTCGGTAAAGCGAAAACCGCGAGGACTGCTGCGGCCATGGCTATTTGAACGAACTTTTTCATCTCGAAACCTCCATTGGGCGAGTGGTGAGTCTAAAAACGTCATTTGCTACGTTATTGTACCAGACCTTTCGGTTTGGCAATTATTGAGATTGAAAGACCATCAATCCGGTTGTGTAGCAGGCCACCCAGACGCGCTTTGTTTCGGCGTCGTAAGTGATGCCTATAGGGTGATGGTTGGTACGAACCGTCTGTACCACTGTTAGGTTAGACGTACGAACTCGGCTCAACGTGTCACTACCGTTGTTCACAATGTAAAGATATTTTCCATCCGGCGTCATCACCATGCTGCGGGGCATGTTGCCCGTGGAGCGTTTTCGCACGAGCTTTCGGGCGACTACATCAATCTTCGCGACGCTGCTCTCACCGTTCAAGGTTGCATAGAGGAATTTACCGTCGGGGTCGAGGCAGAGGTGTCGAGGTGACGCGCCAACGTGTCGGATCCAGTTGACTTTGTAAGTCTTCAAGTCGATCACACCGATGTCAGTTCCGCCGAGCATGGCGACGTAGGCAGTCGAGCTGGATGAATCAATCGCGATTCCCCGTGGGAATCGACCCAGTTTGATTCGGCGGATCTCTTTGCAGGTCGTCGTATCGACCACACTCATGTCGTAGCTGCACCAGTTAGTGACGAGTGCGAGCCTGTTATCCGGCGTGATGGCGACGTACTTGGGCACGGAGCCGACCAGCGCGGCGGCGAGGATGTGCCCGGTGGCGGTATCAATCTTGTAAAGGAAGCTGCGATCGTGGTGACCCGTGCCACCGCAATGGTCGTTGCCGGGGTTCTTGAAATCAGCGCCATACATCTGGTAATTGCTGACCCACGCGAACTTGCCACCGTGCGAGAAGGCACACTCGACCGGGCCGCCCTGCACGTTGCCGGAGAACTGTGGATAGCCGTATTTGGCGGGAGTGATTCGATCTGAAATTGTTCGCACGCGCTTGAAGCTGCGATCATACACCGCGATCGTGTGCAGGTACATCATGTTCTGCGCGAAAAAGAGGCCGTTGCCGTTGTGGACCACCGATTTCGGGTTCAGTCGACCGGTGATCACCTTCACAAGCTTGAGTGGAGCGGGATCCTCCCTCTGCGGGGACGCGATCAGGAGGGCAGTGAGGAGTCCGATCAATAGCGTCGACTCAGATTGTCACCTGTCGTGATGGTCATTTCTTCTTCCCATAAATCGTTGTTTTGCGGACTTCATCATCGCGGAGCCGGAACTCCGTCATTCGTCGAACGAGGTCCTCGGGGACGGGCTGATCGAGAGGAAACTGTACCGTACCCTTGCTCCATTTGTACGGACCAAGCTCTGTCGTAAACGCCTCGATCCCGGCGGCGGTTGGGTAGAAGCCGATGTGATTCTTGCCGCCGGCAAAGTAGACCACCACGGCGTGCTGTCGATACGCGGGCATGCCGTAGCTGAAGCACTCGGTGGTGTTTGGTGCGGCTTTGCGGATGATGGCGCGAATCTCCCGGAGCCGCACCTGAACAGGCTCCGGAAAACTCGCGATATAGCTGTCAACATCGGGGAATGGGTCTTCGGTCAAGATCTTTCTCCAGATAATTTTGTCGACTATGCGGTGTGGATCGGCAATTTCCACGGTTTGCGATACTCTCGGTAGTAGCTGGTGGTATCGCGTCCAGCTCGACCAACGAGGTCCATCTTCGCTTTGTCCCAGTAGACGGTCTGGCCGGCAAGGTAGCTCACGTTTGCCAGATGGCAGACAATGGTGGTCTGCGCCATGCTGGCGAGGTTACTTCGGGTCTGTTCACGGCTCTTGATGCAGTCGAGCCAATTCTGCCAGTGGTCATTCGTGGCTGGCGCGGGCTCAGCCTTGATCTCCTCGCCGTACGGACCCATGACCTTCCAGCCGCCACGCCATGCTCGAACGGATTTGCCGTCTGCGCTGGTCCATTCGGACCCGTGATCTGGTCGACCCGGGAAATCACGACCCGTCTGCCACGTGAATAGCACATTGGGATCCTTAAATTTCATGATCGTTTCCACCGTGTCGGGCGCGGTTCGGTCATCGTCCACCGCAAAGTATTTTCCGCCATAGGTGGTCACTTCTGTGGGCATGGGGATGTCGGTGGTCTGGGTCAATCCCAGCAGAACAATATCCATCATGTGCACGCCCCAGTCGCCCGTCATGCCGGTGCCGTAGTTGAGGAACCAGCGCCAGTTGCCGTGGACGTGATTGGGCGAGTAGGGCATAAACGCGGCTGGGCCGTTCCAGAAATCATAGTCGAGGGTGCTTGGCACGGGCTGCGGCGTCTCACGACCAACCTTTGAGTTGTCGGTTCGCCATGCCCTGCCCGTAACGATCTTACCGATCTTGCCCGAGCGAACGTAGGCGAGCGCGTCCGTAAACTCTCTGGTGCTTCGCTGCCACGTGCCGACCTGTACAATTCGATTGAACTTCTTCACCGCAGCGGCCATGGCTTTGGCCTCCGCGATGTCGTGGGAGATCGGCTTCTCGCAGTAAGCATCTTTACCGGCCTCGCAGGCTGTGATCAGCGGAAGCGCATGCCAGTGGTCCGGAGTGCCGACGATCACCGCGTCGATATCCTTGCGTTCCAGCATTTTGCGAAAGTCTTTGTAGATATCCGGAGCTTTGTTGTACTTCTTAGTGACGTCGTTGATATCGCCCGTCATGCGGCTGGTGTCGACATCCACCAGCGCCGCGACCTTCACGCCATTCTTATCCATCAGCGTGCGCATGTTGGCCGCGCCCATGCCCCCGCACCCAATGAGCCCGAGCACCACGGTATCATTCGCGCCAAGCGGCTTTTCGCGCCGAGAGATCGGTTCTGCGTGAACTCCTGCGATGGGGAGTCCGGCAAGTGATGCTCCTGCGACGACGGTTCCAGCAGAAAGTAAAAAATCACGACGGGAAGGTTGAGTAGGCAAGATGGTCCTCCGTTGGAAGGTATTGACATGGGACATTGTATCCGGAACAACTAAAAAATTGCGACTAAAACTCACTAAGGTGACATGATTTACGTCATCGCGCGATGCCAGTGCAATAGCGTAAGCCGTTTCAAGAAATACGTCAGTCGGTCGGGACATTTGTATGCGAATGGAGATAGTTGTCGAAATTCTCAGACCAATCTGTCGGCCCAACGAGGTTCATTGATCTGGCCGTGTCTAAGAACGAACGCGGGGAAGCCTTTGCCACAGGCAAGGTTTGCACTGTAATCAAAACTCGAGTATTGGATTTCAGGTCAAGCTCTTCGTCGGGCAACAAATATCGCCCATCAAAGACGGCTTCCATTGTTTGAGTCATCTTAGTATTCCTCGATAAGGGTGCATGTAAGTCGACAATCGTTTAAGTAGCTTCAATTGTATTATATTACCAAACAGCACGAGTATTGAGCGCAGGTCGCCAGCGTAGAGCTGTCGAACCTATTCTACCACGGACCCACTATTGGCAATTTGCCACTTAACGACTATTGATATCCCGAAGATTCGGATAGTAACTGTAGCGCGGTGGATGAAGATAATTAGAAAGTCGCAACTCGTTCATTCCATAGTAACCAGTAAGCAGCAAGCCAAATAATTGTAGTGGCGCTGCAATTGCGAAACGGTGCGAATGCGACATAAGTCGCGCAACCGCATCAGGACTCCACGCAAGTTGGTTTAACAATCATCTCGCAGCTCTGTCTACGGGTAGGCACGGTATTTCCGCAATTCTCATACTTGTACAACTGGTTGCTTTTTCACTCCCAAGTACCTCCCTACTAACACTAGGAGAGCCAAGATGCCAATTACTATGCCTGCTCCCAACTTTTGGAACCCGCCACCAACTGTTGGGATGAATCCGTCTTCCATTATCATGTAATCGGATGCCACCAAGTCTTCCAGTTTACTAATGGCTTCACTATCCGAGGTTAAAAAGCTTGAATGCTCTCGTATTTTCCCTGTCAACTTTTTTGACACTCTGAGTTTATCGGCATTCTTTTCCATCCACTTATCAATTTCTGCTGAACTTTTGTGCCCATTTGCTTTGAGCTGCTCTACAATTTGAATTATTTTTTTGTCCGTCGTTCTTAATACAAGGTTTGTCCGACCCTCTTTTTTCTCTAGGTAAGCGTCTGGTACTGCGCCTTTCTTGTACTCCTTATGTAGCGGAAGAAAGACGTCGACTATCGGTCCGTCATGAGTGTCTTCTGTTGAAGTCGAACCCAATTGCAATTCTACGGTGGAATAGACTGCCTCTTCAATATGGAATTCGGCGCCTTCGATGGTATACACACCTTCTTCAGGCAGGCATTTCTTTATCTCATCAAACGAGTAGACAACGGGTTTGTGGAACTTCCCGCCATCCATTATTTCTTGGTATCCAAATGCAATTAGTGCAAGAGCCAACACAATTAAAACAGATCCGCATCGCATGAACTTTACCTCCCCACTTCAGGATGTTGCACTTTCTTACAGTGATAACAACGTCTCGATCTTTAATCCACGATTCGGATCCAGTGCAGACGCGTCAAGTCCGCAATTCTCATACTTGTATAACAGGAGGCTTTTTCTCTCCCATGAACCTCCCTAATAACAAGAGGAGCGCGAGGACGCCTGCTACGATCCCGCCACCCAGTTTTAGGAAGCCACCACCAACCGATGGTATGTTGCCTTCTTCGATCACCATATAATTGTTAGCCAATTCACGCTGTATTTGGTTTATAGCTTTGCCGTCATCTGTCGTGGTACTGGAAGACGGCCGGATCATACCGGTAAGCATTCGTGCAACGGACAACTTGTTAACATTCCGTTTCGCCCAACTCTCCGTTTCTGCAGTTCCTTTGCCTTCCAATTGCCTGAGTTGGGTCAAAAGACTGATGATTTCAGGGTCCTTTGTTTTAAGAACAATGCTTGATAGGCTGGCTTTTTTCCCCGGTTCCAGGTCGGCCTCCTCCCCTACCTTATGCAGCGGGAGATAGGCTTCGGTAATAGATCCTTTTTTCGAGTCTTCAATGTAATCGGCGTCGGCAACAACTTTCGATGTGATGATGCTATAAACCGCCTCATCAACTTCATATTCGGCGCCCTCAATGGTGTAGAGCCCCTCTTCAGGCAGGGCTTTCTTGATCTGATCATAAGAGATTACAACGGGTTTGCGAAACTTAGCGCCTTCTACTGCCTCCTGGTATCCAATTCCAATCAACGCAAACGCCACCAATATCAAGATGCATCCACATCGCATGAACTTCGTCTCCCCAATTCAGGATATTGTATTAACTTACCTTTGTAGTTTCTTAATCGTGACTTCACGGCCGGGAAACGTGAAGGCACGAAGTACAATTCGTTTAGCTATTCACTTTCCCCTGAATGCGCTCCGTTCCATCATCATGGTATCTTTCGAGGAAGGCATCGGCGTCCAAATCACTCTGGACATCTCCATTGTTCTGGGTAGCATCAAAACATTTAAAGATACATTTCGCCGAGTACCAGGCTATGTCCTTTTCCAATTTAACTCCTGTAATTCGTCGGCTCCGATGATGGTCGATTGGTCAAAATACTCGTGCTGATCGACGTTTTCCATCTTACTCCTTCTCAACGATCTGAACGGACCGCAAAATATCTAAGGACGCCTTATCCACTCGATAAGCGTTAAATCGCTCATTGACCGTCGCAATGATCACCGACTCACGTGTTAGATTGCCAGTAAGTGGAGTGACAATTGGCAATGCAAGGTCAGTGCGAGTCTTGTTTTCCTCATTTTGTGTGGTAAGAAATCCCTTCATGCCAGATTGCGTTTCAAACCCTTTGCCTTTGAGATACTTGTCCACTTCGGAACGGTATCGCGACCAAACTGAGAATTCAATGGTTAAGAGATTAACAGCATCTGAACGAGACCCCTTACGGTGGAGAGTGCAATCAAAACCATCCTCGCTCCAGGGATCCTTTGAGGACTTATAGATCAAATCCCAATTGTTTGGAATCTTGAATTTAATAGATTTCCCGCCGAGCACATCAAGTGGATTCGAGACTATTTCTCGCGTTGGTAGGGCCAGGGGCCCTACCAATTCAATATGGATGTTATCAAATAACGCTCGCACTTGCTTAGAAATAGCTCTGTCTGATGGTTTGCCCGTGGAGACGGAAACGGTGAGAACAAGTGTTTTGGTCAACATCTTCTCGTATTCCCAGTCTCCTTCGTGGCGGCGGGCCCTTATCCGAATACCTGACGGGGAGGATTGTAAAAGTTCATCCCGGTATTTGATGCCACCAAGTCGATATATTGAAGATCTGTCGACGTTGACGTCCACATGTGTGCCGTGACCTCCGTCCATTATCAGGGCAGAAAACTCATAAAAGTGCGCGTACCAATTGTCCGTGGGGTCATGTTGGACATGCGTCCAACTAGATGGAAGGACAATCCGGATTCGCTTGCCTCCAAGCTCCACGATTGGCGGCGAAGTAAGTTCCACCTTAGGCGCCGATACATTGGCTTCACGTTTGTTAAGCTCTTGTTCAATTTCTCGAGCGACCGCTTCATTGCCATTTTTGCGCTTCCAATCCAGTGCGGTTCGACCCGAAGTATCGCGCTGACCAATTCTTGCTCCGTGATCAAATAGGAATTTTGCGAAGGCGCCATCGTCGTAGGGTCGTGACGCGACCATCATGAGGGGCGAGATGCCGTCAGAATCAGCAGTTGAAATCTGCGCGCCGTGATTGATCAGCAGTTTTGCAACATTAATGTGGCCCCAGGATACGGCGTTGAGGAGGGGTGTCCAACCGTCTTTGCTCCTGGCATTCGGGTTTGCACCTTGCTTAAGTAATTGCGTTACTTCAACTAACTTTTCGGGCTTCAGGTTTTTGTCGTTAGCCCCGCACGCCAGCATCAATTTTTCGTTGAGACTTTGTCGAGTTTGGCAAATGGCAATTGATAATTGTAAAAGTGAGACTACAACAATCAGGCCATTAATGAATGGTCGAATATTCAGGTATTTGTTGTGCAAAGTGTCCAACTCCTTGCCCATGATCTCATCGCTTTCGCCGTGATCGCGACGGCTTGACCAGTTCAACATGGGACAAAATGTACATGGTGATTGGCCGCAACCGCTTGCGCAGCGAGGCCGGGTAATTGCCCTGTACAATTCCCATCCTGTTGACGCGACCGCTATGGATTGCTAATTCCAGTGCAATTTCCGCAGGGTGGTCGTCGTCTTTTGGACGGTCAAATTGCGTCAAGATTGCTTTCTGCCCAGACGCGATATTCTTATGGTCTCCATCCAGGATTGCATAGCGACGCGCCCGTCCTTCCGACCACAAAAGCACCTGGAAATCATTAAACGTTTCTGGCGTTGTAGTACCTGGACCGTATGAAGGGATAATTCTGAAAAAGGAAGCAGACGAATTCCACATGTCCGCCGGAGGTTCGCTAACGACCTTCCATCCCTTTGGAAGGTGAAATCGCCATTTTCTCCCTCCTAGGAAGCTATCTACGGGTGATTCAAACGTTCGCGAATTCTGG
>JBDUAM010000598.1:0-14132 GCA_040004655.1 Chthonomonadales bacterium
GGGCTGGCGCTGGGTGGAAGTATGGATAACGCGCTAATTATCTATCAGGACAGATTTTCGGATGATCTGCGCGTGCCGGAAGAGTGCGTACGTCACAAAATGTTGGACCTCATAGGC
This sequence comes from Chthonomonadales bacterium, assembly GCA_040004655.1. GTDB lineage: Bacteria > Armatimonadota > Chthonomonadetes > Chthonomonadales > CAJBBX01 > JBDUAM01. Next base: position 118 of record JBDUAM010000598.1, read on the forward strand.
GATCTATCGCTTACCGGATTCCCTGTCGCGGCAGATATTGTTGCGGTTCGACCGGGACATCGAATTAACAGTGCGTTTGCTGGACTACTTTCTCAGGCGGCCGATCTATAGCGCCATGAATCAGTCGCCCACATTGAACCAATCAGGAGTCAGATATGTATGACATAGAAGAGATACGCGCCGTCTTGCCGCACCGTTACCCGATGCTGCTGGTGGATCGTATTCTCGAAATTGTTCCCGGCAAATCGGCCGTTGGCAAAAAGAACGTCACGATAAACGAACAATTCTTTCAGGGCCACTTTCCCGGACAGGCGATGATGCCGGGAGTGCTGATCATCGAGTCCATGGCTCAGGTGGCGGCGGTACTCCTGCTCTCTCTGCCGGTGATGAAGAACAAGATCGCCGTGATCGCCAGCATTGAGAATGTACGATTCCGAAAGCCGGTGGTCCCCGGCGACGTGCTGATCACAGATGTAGAAGTCGTCAGTGTGCGCAAAACGTTTGGCAAAATCAAGCTGAAGGCGAGCGTGGATGACGAAGTTGTCGCCTCCTGTGACATGATGTTTGGCCTGATTGATCGCCGTGAGGATGACGAAGACGAAATTAAGCAGAAGTTCACCGGCGATCAGGTGGCAAGCTGACCTATGGGAGCAAACATCCATCCATCCTCTGTCATTCACAAGGGTGCGAGTCTGGCGGAGAGCGTTACCGTCGGGCCGTTTTGCACCATCAATGACGATGTTCAAATAGCATCCGGCACGGTAATCATGTCTAACGTGACCGTCGATTCCGGCAGTCGAATTGGTAAGAACTGCAAGATCTGGCCGGGAGCCGTCATCGGCGGAGCGCCGCAGGACCACAAGTATCGTGGTGAGCGCAGCCTCATGGTGCTTGGCGACAATAACATTGTTCGCGAATGCGTTACGCTGCATCGCGCCGTTGGCGAGGGTGTTGCCACCCGAATTGGCAACGACAACATGTTCATGGCATACGCGCACGTTGGCCACAACTGCGAAATCGGGAATAACAACACCATCTCAAGTTATGTCGGCCTTAGTGGTCACGTGCTTATCGAAGACAATGTGATTTTTGGCGGAATGGTTGGCGTACACCAGTTTTGTCGAATTGGCAAAATGGCGATGATCGGCGGGTTCGGCAAAGTGAATCTCGACGTGCCTCCATTTATGCTCGCTGATGGTCTGCCGGTGCGCGTGGTCGAGGTTAATACTGTTGGTTTACGTCGACATGGCATTCCACCAAGCGTACGATCCGTATTGCGCCATGCATATAAGATCATCTATCGATCTCGACTGAACATGTCCCAGGCGCTCGAACGAATTGAAGACGAGCTGGAACCGAGTGACGAGCTCGATTACCTCGTACAGTTCCTGCAGGGTACGCGCCAGGGTACAGGCGGTCGCGGCAACGTACAGAAGCGCTGATCGACGGTCGCGAAGTATTGCCTTCAAAAGCGACCGTCGTCAGGTCCACTCTATCGCACAGGCCAAATGCATGTCTCCCAACATTGTAATCATTTCAGGTGAGATCTCCGGCGACCTCGTTGGGGGAGCGCTTGCTGCGGAAATTGCAAAGCGTCGACCTGACTTGAAGATGTGGGGAATCGGCAGCACGAACATGGCCGAGGCTGGTGTGGAACTGCTCTACGACAGCTCTCAGTGGAGCGCTATTGGCATCATCGAGGCGCTCAGGATCTACCCTCTGCTGAAATTTCAGGCTCTCCCACGCATGCTGCGCGAGCTGGAAGCGCGCAAACCCTCCCTCATTATTCTCATTGACTTTGGCGCGTTCAACATTCGAATTGCGACCAAGAAACCGCAAGGCACGCCGGTGCTCTATTACTTTCCGCCGGGATCATGGAAGCAGCATGGCTCTTTGAATCCGCAGATTGCGCAGGTCACCGACCGAATTGCCACGCAGTTCCCGTGGTCGGCAGAGCGACTGAAGAGCATCGGCGCGAACGTGACGTTTGTAGGGCATCCGCTACTGGATATTGTGAAGCCGAGCCTCGACCGCAAAGTATTCGCCGAGCGCTTTGGCCTCGATCCACTGAAGCCAATCATCGGTCTGCTGCCGGGCAGTCGCGGTCATGAGATCGTGCACAACACCCCTGCCATGCTCGGCTCGGCTTCTATTCTTATGGAGCACCTCGGCGACGCGCAGTTCGTCTTCGGCGTGGCATCTCCGCAGGCACGAGAGATGATCGAAACGGCAATCGAAACGCGAATGGAAGACCATCGCGAAAAACTTGCACTCAAGCGGGTTGCGGAAGATGCCATCGAGAAGGGCCAGCATCTCCTTGCCGATCACCAACCCAAAATGCTCACGCCAGAGGGAATTCTGCTCGATCCCAGTAGCCAATCCAGATCGCCGCGATTTGCACCTACGGTTCCGAAGAACAGATCGACTGAGAACTTGCCGCCCATTGTCCTGGTAGAAAACATGACGTACGACGTGATGGCGCATTCCAACGCGCTTCAGATTTGCTCAGGAACGGCGACGCTGGAGGCGGCAATCCTCGGCACTCCCATGTCGATTCTCTACCGTGGATCCAAGATCATGGCGTTGGAAGCCAAACTCCGCCGAATTATTCCGGCGAACATTGGCATGCCAAATATCATCGCAGATCGCCGAATCGTGCCAGAATTTATACAGGATGCCGCAACGCCGGAGGCTCTGGCCGCAGAAACACTGCGCCAATTAACCGATCTGGACTATAGATCGGAGATGCGCAGGCAGCTTCTGGAGGTTCGGGGAGTGTTGGCAAGTCCTTCACCAGAGGGAGCGACCAGCATGACGGCGAACATAGCTTTGGAACTTTGTAAGTGACGTACGGGGTAGTATGGCTTTACTACCAGTGCGATTAGAGAAAAAATGGATCAACCACCACCAGCAACAAAAGAGCGCGAAAAAGAGATCAGGCGAAGGTTATTTGCCTATCTGAAACCGCATAAAAAAACCATTCTGGCAGGGTTGCTCTGTGCCGCCGGGGTTGCTGCCATAACGTCACTACTTGCGGTCGCCGTCAAGTTGACGGTCAATGCGATGGCCGAAGGTCACGTTGGTCGGCTGAACTTCATCTGCATGGCTGTGGTAGTGGTCTTTGTTCTCAAGGGCTTGCTCAGCTACGGGCAGACCTATTTTCTCTCCCTCGTGGCCCAGCGAGTGACCACACGACTTCGGGATGAGATATTTTCTCACCTGCATTCGCTTTCGCTCTCCTTCTTTAATCGTCGACGCACGGGCGCGATTATGTCGACTGTCACCAACGACGTTCAGGTAATTCAGACGGCGACGATGTCTATTCGCGACGTCGTCTCGGCGCCGCTCACGATTACCGCGAGCTGTATTCTGCTCTTCTACACAAGTTGGAGACTGACCCTATGTGCGGTCGTTCTAGTGCCGTTTATGGGCATTGTAATTTCCCGAATCGGCAAAAAGATTCGTCGCATCACTGACCTCGTTCAGGTGAAATTAGCCGACATCTCTACTATTACGGAAGAGACGGTCGCCGGCGTGCGTATCATCAAATCGTTCGCTACCGAGACGCATGAGATCAACCGGTTTGCCGTAGAGAATGAACGAACTTTCCATGCGGTGATCAAAGGTGAAAAGAAGCGTGCGCAGCTTCGACCGATTATCGAATTCCTCGGCGCGTTTGGGATTGCGCTGGTACTGTTTCTTTGTGGCAACGAAGTAGCTCACAATGCCGATCTCGTGAAGAGCCACCTGCCTCCGGAGAGCCTCATGGACCCGGGCGGACTGGTGATGTTTATTCTGCTTCTGCAGAATCTGGCGCGAGCCGTGAGCGACTTTGGCGGTATCAACAACACCTATCAACAGGCTGTTTCTGCGTCGGACCGAATCTTCACGGAGATACTCGATCAGAAGAGCGACGTTCAAGAGAAGCCAGACGCGATTGTGATGCCGCCGCTTGTGGGCAAGGTCAAATTGACCGACGTCGCGTTTGCTTATGGCGATGGCCCAACTGTTCTTGAGAACATCAACTTTGAAGTGAACCCGGGCGAAGTGGTCGCGCTGGTCGGGCTGAGCGGCGCGGGTAAGAGCACCATTGTCGACCTGATTCCCCGGTTCTACGACGTCACGTCGGGCTCAATAACCATAGATGGAATTGACATCCGCGACGTAAAACTCGAGTCGCTGCGAAAGCAGATCGGTATCGTGCCGCAGGAGACATGGCTTTTTGCAGGGACGCTTCGGGACAACATCGCCTACGGCAACCGAAACGCGACCGACGAAGAGATTCAGAATGCAGCCTATGCAGCTAACGCCTTCTTCATTGATGGCATGGCAGATCGATTTAACACGGTGGTCGGCGAGCGCGGTATTCGGCTCTCGGGCGGCGAACGTCAGCGAATCGCCATAGCCCGCGCCATCTTGATGAATCCGAAACTACTCATTCTGGACGAGGCGACCTCCTCGCTCGACGCCAGCAGCGAAGCGCTCGTCCAAGAGGCGCTGGACCAGTTGATGAAGGGCCGAACGACCATTGTGATCGCGCATCGACTCTCCACTATCCTCGGCGCCAACCGAATCCTCGTAATGGAAGATGGCCACATCGTGGAGAACGGCAAGCACGAAGAGTTGCTGGGCAAGGGCGGGCTCTACTCAAAATTATACGAGCGACAGTTTCGCGCCGAGCTGCGGGATTAATTGATGGCGGCAGAACCCGAATCGGTTGAAGAGAAGGACGAGCAGCCCGAGTCGCCTGCGCCTGAAAAGCCCTTAAAGGCGCGCAGTAAGAACCCTAAACTGACCAGTTTTGCAGTCTGGTGCATCGCCCGATTTATCGGGATCACCCTGCGATACAAACATAATGACCTCCCCAAGATCAAGGCTGCAGTTAAAGAACACAACGGCGCCATTGTGGTCTCCTGGCACGGCAGGTCCCTCATCGGCACCAACCTCTTCAACAAACTCGGATTCTGGGCGCTCATCAGCCTCTCGCGAGACGGTGAAATTCAGGACGGCATCTTCAAACGATTCGGGTTCCAGACGGTGCGTGGATCGACTGGTCGAGGCGGCGCACGCGCGACACTCCAGTTGACCAAGAAAATTCAGAACGGCGGGGTGTTGGCGTTTACGCCAGATGGTCCGCGAGGTCCAACTCAGAAGGTCCAGCAGGGAACCATCTTTTTTGCACAGCGCACGGGTCGACCGATTATGGTGATGGGCACCAGCGCCGTCCCTCGCAAGCTGCTGCCGACCTGGGATAGTTACATGATTCCCTATCCGTTTGCGAAGGCTGCGTTTGTGGTCGGCGACCCTATTTTTGTTGCCGCTGATCTCGATGAGGCAGGCAAGCAAGCCGCCGCCGAAGAGGTAGAAGCAGCCCTCAACGCGGTTCAAGCACGTGCGGAAGAGATCACCGGGGCAGCACTCAGAGGTTGAGCATGCCTCCTATAATTAGTGGCCTTCTCTACATTATTGGATACATGTTGGTTGGACTTACCATCGGTAGGTTCGGGCTTCGCAACCGTAAGCTTTCACCCGAAACTCCCCTCTACAACCTATATGCCGTCACTCTTGGTATCGGCATTTTCCAGTTTGTACCCTTCGTTCTATTTGCCGGAGGATTTGGCACCCACACCGTATTTGTGGTGATCGCTGTGATTGCAGCTGTTCTCTCGATACCCAGTTTGCGGTTTGTGTGTTGTCGCATCCCCGTGCTCCTGCAAAAGTTCAAGGGATTGGCACTATGGGAGAAAGCTTCGGCATTTGCGCTCCTTATTCTCCTTGCGTTGACATTGCTCCGCGCAGTCTGTCCGATTACGGATGACGACGGCCTCTCCTATCACCTCGCGGCGGCGGTGCGTATGGTCGATGCCCACCAGTTCACCTACCTGCCGACCCTCACCTACACCAACTGGCCGATGGGTGTGGAGTCGCAGTTCGCGTTCATGCTGGGCCTCTCCGGCGACGCACCTGTAGGGATCATCCAGTTTCTCTTTGCCACGTTAACCCTGCTGTTGGTGATGCTTATCGCCCGTAGGATCGCGGGACCAACGGCCGGATGGGCAGCAGGGATGCTGATGCTCACCTACAAGGTCTTCTGGGAGGAGGCGGTCGCGGCGCACGTCGACCTCGGAACGGCTCTCTTCGCAACTGCAGCTTCCTTCGCGGCGCGGGAGTTCTTGATCAAACGCGATAGACCCATGCTCATCCTCACCGCACTCTTCGCTGGACTTGCCGCGACCTCAAAGTTGAACGGAATCTGGGTGATCTTCTCGGTCGCTGCGGTCATCTGGTTTGGATTGAGGGAGAGTGCAGAGCCTCCGCCATTTCGTGAGAAAGCTCGTGTTACGTTGCAGTTCCTTGTTGTGGCAGGATTGGTCGTAACCCCGTGGTTCATCAAGACCTGGGTGATCACGGGCAATCCGTTCTACCCGATGTTCTACAACATCTTTCACGGACTCGAATGGACCTCCACGGGTTGGGCGCGAATCCAGTACTACTTCCTCTTAATGAATACGCCGCCGGGCGTCGCGCCGACCGTGAACAACCTGCGACTCGCTCGACTGGCATTGGCCGGCGCGATGGCGCTGATTGCGTACGGCGTCTACCGTATCTCTCGCAAATCTGAGGGGTCTGCCCCGGGACGAATGGCAGTCGGATTTGCGACTCTCGTCTTTGCCGGCAGTGGGTACAACCTGCGATTTCTGCTTGCATCGTATCCGGCGGCGATGTTCTGTGGAGCGCTCAATTTCAAAAACGGCGGTCGATTCGCGAAGGTGTTTGTGCTTGTTCTTCTGGTCGCGCTGACCTATCGGGTCGGTGGCAAGGGACTCGATCCGAAGTTGCCGACCGCTTTGCGCGTGGCGTTTGGGCAGATGTCGACCGACGACTATCTCCACGAAATGCTTCCAGATTACGGAACTGTTCGCTACGCAAATTCGGTCCTCAAGCCTACCGACTGCGTGCTCGTCGGCACGTGGGAGGAGAGCACGGCCCACTATCGCCCGCTCGCCATTCGCGCCAACTACTGGCTGCAGGATTCGGTACACTATGAGACCGATGCGCGGTTGGACGCCGATCTGGCCCGACTGCATGTGACCCACCTCGCGCTGAAGCCGATGGAAGAGGAGTGGTGCCGCAAGAGCTCTGTCTGCAATGGCCGAATGGAGACCGAGACCGCCGCGCTCATTCGACTGGCAGCCCGGCGCGGCAAAAAACTCTATTCTGAAAATAACGTCACCCTTTACGAACTCACCAACTCCCGCAAGTAGAGAGGTTTTCAGGTGTACCGACTCTACAATTTACTCCTCATTTTGCTCTCCCCCCCGCTCGCCATTTTTCTGGCGTTGCGATTACTTCGCGGCAAATCGAAGGTTGGGTGGGAAGAGCGATGGGGGAAGATCCCCGCATTCACCGCAGAAGCTGGAGGAAAGCGTATCTGGGTCCATGCGGCGTCCGTGGGAGAAGTGATGGCGGCAACACCCATTCTGGAGGCGTATCGCAAACGTCGACCACTGGACCGAATCATCTTGAGCGTCATCACGCCTGGCGGGCATGAAGTCGCCACGGCGCAAATCGGTAAAACTCTGGATGCTGTGATTTACGCGCCATTTGATGTGCCGTTCGCGGTGCGTCGAGCAATTCGACAGATTCAACCGGACCTCTACATCAATTTGGAGACGGAGATCTGGCCGAACATGCTGCATCTGATGAAGCAATCAGGCGCAAAACTCGCGCTGGTGAATGGCCGAATATCCGACAAGAGCCTCACGTCTTATCGCCGATTTGCGCCGCTGTTCAGATGGGCTCTTTCTAATTTCCACTTTATCATGACGCAGAGTGATCTCGATTCGGAGCGGTACATCTCCATTGGGGCGGATTCCAAAATCGTAGAAAAAATCGGCAACGCGAAGTTCGATCAGGCAGTCGAGATGCTCTCCGCAGAACAGGTCGACCAACTAAAAAAAGATCTCGGGATTGAGACCACATGGCCCGTGATGGTGGCCGGAAGTACGAGAGAAGCGGCGGAAGAGAAGCTGGTCTGGGAATCCTATTTGAGTGCTCTCAAGCGCGTCCCCAATCTTGCACTCATTCATGCCCCACGACATGTCGACCGGGCGGAAGAGCTGCGGAGTGAGATGGTCGCGCTGGGGATGACACCAATTTTGCGGACGGAAGTGGCCTCGGCCATCCTCCCAAATCGACAGATTGTGCTGAACACGTTTGGCGAATTGAGCCGAATCTACGGAATCGCCGACCTTGTATTTATCGGTAATAGCCTCACACCGCCGGGTGGTGGGCAGAATATCTTGCAGCCCCTGGCGCACGGCAAACGGACCATCTGCGGACCGTACATGCAGAACTTTCGCGATGTGGTTGCCATGACAGAGAAGACCGGAGCCATTCGGCGCGTCAAGACGGCCGAAGAGTTGGCGACCGAGATCCTGGCGGCGCTGGATAATCGCGAGGAGTGCGAGTCGATGGGTCGCGCGGCCCAGGCCATGATCGAGGCAAATCGGGGGACTTCTGAGCGAGTGGTAGATCGGTTGGTCCGGCTGGTGGAATCGGCATGATGGACTATCTGATCGAGATCATCGAGGGCAAGCGCAAGGGCGTTGTCGCATCGGTGGTATTAATACTTTTGACCCTGTTGGCGTACGTTTACATGGTCGGATTGAAGTTGTTTCTACTGCCCTACAAACTGGGCATCCGCAAGCAGTTCAGGCTGCCATGCCCGGTCGTGAGTGTGGGGAATCTGACCGTCGGGGGGACCGGGAAAACCCCCATGACATTGCGCCTCTGCGAACTGTTGTTAGAGCGTGGGCTAAAGGTGGTCGTGCTCAATCGGGGGTATCGGGGAGCCAGTGAGTATGGCGTGGCTATCGTCTCCGATTACAAGCGCGTGCTGCTCTCACCGGAGCAAGCGGGCGACGAGGCGACCATGTTGGCGGGTATGCTCAAGGGAGTTCCGGTTGTGGTGGGCAAAGACCGTCGAGTGAGCGGATCGCTGGCCGTGAAAGAGTTTCAGCCGGACCTGATTCTGCTGGACGATGGAATGCAGTTTTACCAGTTACATCGCGATTTTGAGATCACGCTGCTGCTGGCTGAGATGCCATTTGACAATGGATGGCCTTTCCCCCGGGGCAAAATGCGTGAGCCGATGACGCACCTGAAGCGCAGCTCCGCAGTGGTTTTGACCCGTGCAGATCGGGTAACGCCAACAGCGTTGGAAGCATTGAAATCGAAGGTGAAACGGCTGGCTCCGGGTCGACCCATCTATGAAGCAACGTTTCGCGGAACAGGGCTCTCTCCACTCATGGGCAATGACCGAAAAGAGATGGCTTGGCTGCAGGGTCGAAAGGTTGGGGCGTTCTGCGCCCTCGGGAATCCGGAAGGCTTTCGAGAACAGTTGATGGAAGCCGGAGCCGAGATAGTCCACTGGCAGGCTTTTCCGGACCACCATGCGCTGACTATGGCGGAGCTTCAGGGATTTTTGGAGCAGAGCGCATCGGCCGGTGCAGAAGCGGTCATCGTGACCGACAAAGATGGTGTGAAGCTGCCGCCTATCATGCGTCCGCTGCCTATCTACTCACTGCGTGCCAGAATGGTTTTACAAGATGAAGAGGAGTTCGTGAATTTTATGTTGAAAGCGGTCGGGCGAGCATGAACAAGGGAAAATCGACACCGGCAAAGGATTTCGGGCGAGCTGTTGGTCGCGTTATCCTGCGGATTCTCATCGCCATCATTCGCGTTCTTCCGCTTTCCGTAGGTCTCGCGATTGGCAGGGGGCTCGGCAAGATCATGCTCGCGCTCAGCAAGAAGCGCTACAACGTGGCCATTCAAAATTTGAAGATCGCATTTGGCGACACGATTACGTCGGCTGAGCGGGATCGAATCGCGCGGGCATCGTTCGAGCATTTCGGCATGTTCGCCATTGAGGTGATCAAATTTTCCACCATGCCGCAGGCGGAAGTTGAGCGAAGATTCGACGCTGATCCGGAGGAGTTTGCGGCCTTTGAGGAGTTGATGAAGCGGGAGAAGGGCTGCATCTGCGTCACCGGGCACCTCGGGAATTTTGAAGTCGCGGGCCGGTGGATCGTTCCGCGAGGATATAAGGTGATCGCCCTGGCGCGAGAAGCGCGGGACAAGGGCACCACCAAATTGATGATGAGCGTTCGCGAGCGAAATGGCGTGAAAGTGCTCAACCTTGGTCGATCCATGAAGCCGATCTTTGCCGGCCTGAAAGAGAACGCGCTTATCGCGATTGTCTGCGACCAGAATGCAGCGGATGTTTTCGTACCGTTCTTCGGACAGCCGACGGGCACGGTCGATGGACCCGCGAAAATTGCCCTGCGAGCGGAAGCTCCCATGATCTTCTTCTACTGCGTACGCCAACCCAACGGTCGATACAAGCTCCAATCTCATGGGTACTATGACCTGGTTTCGACGGGTGACGCAGAGGCAGACGTTAAGCGCGGCATGACGGAAGTAAACAATCGCATTGAAGAGATCATTCGGCTCTACCCGGAGCAGTGGCTCTGGTTTCATGACCGATGGAAGTCGTCGCCAGATGTTGTGGTTCCGGAGACGACTCGATGAGAACCGCTCCGCCGGATATGTCGAAGGTACATCGTCTGCTGATCGTAAAGCTTAGTTCAATCGGGGATGTGATTCACGCGTTGCCTGTAGCCTCCGCGCTTGCGAAATCATTCCCGACCCTTGAGATCTCGTGGCTCGTCGAGCAGATGTCCGCCCCCATGGTGCTCGGCAACCCGCATCTCAAAGAAGTAATTGTCGTGCCCGCAGAGCTTCGATCAGTTCGGTTTTCCCCGGGCAAATTGAAGCGATTTGGCGAAATCCGGAGTTCGCTTCACGAACGTAAGTTCGACGTTGCTGTCGACCTTCAAGGGCTTAGCAAAAGCGCGATCTTCACATACGCCAGCGGAGCAAAGTACCGGTTTGGGTACGACTGGCTTCGCGAGCTAGCCCCGATTCTTGAGACACGAGTTCCACGTCGACCCGAGAGCATCCATGTGGTCGATCAGTTTTTGGATGTCGCACATTTCCTTGGTGCGGACGTCTCAAATCCTGAATTCCCAATCTACCTGCCACCGGATGAGATCGCCTCGACACATGCGCTTTTACTTGAGCGCGAAGTCGACCCGGCAAAACCGTACATCGTGATCAACGCATCCGAGGGAGGCGGCGGCGGCAAGGGCTGGGGAACAGCCCGATTTATTCCCGCCCTGAAAATGCTGCACGAGAAGACAGGCATTCCGCAGGTACTTATCGGATCCAAAGCAGACCTTTCGATGAGCGAAGAAATCGTGGCGGCTCTCGAACACCCGGTCTGCGATCTCACAGGAAAGACCAACCTGAAACAGCTTGCCGTGCTGCTTAAAGATTCCGTGCTTCACCTCTGCGGCGATACAGGTTCGGCGCACATGTCGGCGGCGGTCGGCACGCCGGTGGTGACCATTTTTGGTCGAAGCAATCCGATTAGGCTTGCGCCGTACGGATACGAAAAGTACGCCGTCCACCATCGCGAAATGTGCAAAAAGGTCTGCCTGAAATTCCATCAGACGGCGCCGATAAACAGCAAACAAAAGTGCCTCGATCCACCATCCGTCTGTATCGCCGCGGTGCCGGTGGTCGAGGTGGTCGACCGCTGCCTGCAGGCGATGCGCGAAGACAAATTGAGATGAGACAAGTTAAGGAGATGGACATTTTGAACATGCTGATGATTCTGTTGACGCTGGCGCTGGTAGCAACGATTGCCGCGGGCGATTCGACCGAGGGCCACACCTACAAAGACACCATAAACAAATGGCGCGCCGAGCAAGACGCAGACTTGCGAAAACCCGAGAGTTGGCTGAGCCTTGCGGGCCTCTTCTGGCTGCAAGAGGGACCAAACTCTTTCGGGTCGGCGGATGGCAGCGTGGTGGTGATTCCGCATGGTGAGGGTCCGGAAATCGCAGGCACACTTGTTCGAACCGGCAGCACGGTCTCGCTGAATCTGGCGGAGGGCGTATCGGCGACCATTGCCGGCAAGCCGGTGAGTGGCGATGTGCCTTTGAAGTCCGATGCAAAGGGCGCGCCGGACCGTATAAAGATGGGTGCAATCACCTTTATTGTTGTGGTTCGCGGCGAGCGAATCGGCATCAGAATGTGGAACAGCAAAAGCCCAAGACGCAAGAGTTTTGAGGGGATGAAGTGGTATCCGGTCGACTCCAGTTACCGCGTGAAGGCGAAGTTTACGCCGTATAATCCGCCGAAGAAGATATCCTATTTGAATATACTGGGGGACATGGAAGAAGGCAATTGCCCCGGCTATCTGGAGTTTGACCTGCACGGCCAACATTGCAGGCTCGAGGCCGAGGGCCGACTGAATTCGCTGTTCCTCAACTTCCGCGATGGCACGAGTGGCAAGTCCACCTACGGCGCCGGACGGTTTCTGGAGACGGCATCGGTAGTGAACGGCACCGCCATCCTCGATTTCAACCAGGCGATCAGTCCACCCTGCGCAGTCACCGATTTCGCCACGTGTCCACTGCCTCCACGGTCGAATTATTTGACGGTGTCGATTGAAGCTGGTGAAAAGGCAATGCAGCACAAATAGGGAATCGAAATGTTGGGTGCGGGACCCACGTGTCGCGCACCCAACGGTACTGGGACATACAATCTTTCGAACAATCATCCTGAGCGATAGCGAAGGATCTGCTTCTTGCTTTTGACATTGACGTGGTCGTTGCCGTTTGTAGGGGCGCAAAGATCTTTCGCCCGCCGTGAAATTATCGTCGCCGGGACGTTTTATGAGCTCCGGCAACCCAAATATGTGTGAAAAAGGGCGTAAAATCTTACGCCCCTACCGCCCGATGCAACTCTCGTTCTCAATTACAACTCGGCGGTCGACCGGGCGGACACATGGGTCCGCACCCAACGTGCCAACGGATGGAGTAATCCAATCCCCCTCTCTCCCATTCAACAACCTTTGACACGGTACAAAAAAAGGAGGCCCCTGCAAATTGCAAGGACCTCCCACATTACGGCTTTATTACGAGACCTACGGATACATACCACGCATGGTCGTTGCATCTGCTACTCGCTGCACGCCGATAACATAAGCCGCGGTTCGCATGTCGATCTTGTCGCGCAGGGCGACTTCCTTGACCGAGGCGTACGCTCGAAGCATCATCTGCTCCATGCGATTGTTGACCTCGTTCTCTGCCCAGAAGAAGCTCTGCAGGTCCTGCACCCACTCGAAGTAGGAGACGATGACGCCACCCGCATTGGCCAGCACGTCCGGCAGAACAACGATGCCCTTGTCGTAGAGTATTTTGTCGGCTGTAGGAGTGGTAGGACCGTTTGCGCCTTCCACCACGAGCTGTGCACTGATTCGTTTGGCGTTGGCTGTGGTGATCTGGTTCTCAAGTGCAGCGGGGACCAGAATGTCAAGTTCCAGTTCCAGCAACTCTTCACTGGTGATTGGTTCTCCGCCCGCGTGCGTGGTGAGCGTGCCATCCAGTCGACTGCATTCGAGCAGCGCGGGAATGTCGAGTCCGTTCGGATTGTAGATTCCACCCATGGCATCGCAAACAGCAACTACCTTAGCGTCAGCCTCATGGAAGATTCGTGCTGCCACGCTCCCCACGTTGCCGAATCCCTGGACCGCGACACGTGCACCTTCAATCTTGAGGCCAATCTCTTTTGCCGCTTCGCGAGCGGTGATGTAGACCCCTCGACCCGTTGCATCCACTCGACCCTCAGAACCGCCGATGGAGACCGGCTTGCCGGTAACAACCGCGGGATAAGTGTGGCCGTGGTGCATGGAGTAAGTATCCATAATCCAGGCCATGGTCTGCGCGTTGGTTCCCATGTCGGGCGCGGGGATGTCGGTGTCTGGTCCGATGAGCAGATCGACTTCCGTGGCGTATCGACGGGTCATGCGCTCCAGCTCACCCATCGACATGGTGCGCGGATCGCAGAGAACGCCGCCCTTTGCTCCGCCGAATGGGATGGCT
>JBDUAM010000312.1:0-14111 GCA_040004655.1 Chthonomonadales bacterium
GTGCAGACGCAACCCATCGCGCCAAAGATACAGGTGGCTCCTGTACCTCCTCGCATTGATATTAACGGCGGGATTCCGGCAAGAAGTGGCCTGGGAGCAGACGAAGCTGTACGCATTGCGCTGAAGAATCAACCATCACTCGACTCGGCCCGGTTCGCCATCGTTTCAGCTGAAGGACGAACTCAGCAGTCGCGTGCCGGACTCAATCCCGGACTATCGACTGGCGCGAGTTACACGCATGCGAATGTACTATCGGGAAACCAGAGCAGTGGTACGACCTTCGGCAGCAGCCCGGGATATCTCGGCACGGCGACCGCAAGACAACTGCTCTTTGACTTCGAGCACACGCGTGATCTCGTTCGGCAATCAAGTTTGCTGGAAAAGGTTGCCGCAACAGGATTGACCCGAGCTGAAAACGACCTCGCGCTCCAGGTCAAGCAGGGTTTTTACACCTACGTCCAGGCCGAACGACTCGTGTCCGTCAACGAAGCGAATGTGCAGAACCAGCAGAATCATGTGGCCCTTGCCGAAGCGCGGCTCAAAAGTGGACTCGGCTTGCCGTCGGATGTGGTACGTGCACAGACGGCAGTTGCGGAAGCTGTTCTCAACCTGAATCTGGCACAGACCACCGCCTCCGCCGCGAGAATTAATCTTGCGGCTCTCATGGGTATCGATCCTCGCACTCCCATCACCGCTGCGGATTCGGAAGAACCAAATGCCGGCAATGGAGAGATCGGCGCGCTGGTAAATACGGCAACTAAACAGCGGCCCGAAATCCTACAGGCGCAGGCCTCCATTGACGCAGCCGATTACGGTATTCGGGCTTCACGATCCACCGACTCTCCCTCCTTTGCCGCCACGCTGGGAGTAAGTAGTCGCGGTGTCGACTTTCCACCGAGAAACGATCTCTTCTCCGTGGGTGCAAGTGTCACGTGGACTCCGTTCGATGGAGGGTTAACTCGCGGCAAGGTCAAAGAATCACAGGCAAATGCTGGTTCCGCCCGGAGCCAGTTAGCGTCCGCGAAATTGACGGTCGCTCAGGACGTCGCGCAGGCGTACCTCGGCTTGAAGACATCTGAACAGCGACTCGTCACCGCAGACGCAGAGATCGCCAACGCCACCGAATCGGTTCGATTGACAGAGGGCCGATACAAGTCCGGCCTCGGAACATTCATTGATGTGCTGGATGCACAAAACTCACTTCTGACCGCGAAGACAAATCGCGTGAATGCCCTAAGCGCCATCAGTCAGGCCCGTGCTGCGCTCAATCGAGCGGTCGGCGCCCCGCTCAAACGGTAGCTCCCCGCCCACTCGCTGGTATACTTAAGTTATCATTGTGAGTTGCATAGGAGCTGAACCCGACATGTCCCAGATCACCTTCACCCGCCGTTCAACGCGACCCGTTCGAGTGGGGCAGAGCGATTCTGCCGTCACCATCGGCGCGAATTATCCCATCGTGGTCCAGTCGATGATTACCGAGGAGACGCATAATGTTTCCGGATCTGTCGAGCAGATCATCGCCATGCACAAGGCCGGGTCGGAGATTGTCCGAGTAACTACGCCAAACATGAACGAGGCGAAGTGTCTCGAAGAGATCAAAAAGCAGCTCCGCCAGAAGTATCAGGATGTGCCCCTCGTCGCGGACGTCCACCATCAGGGCTCAGACATTGCGGTGGAAGTTGCCAAGTATGTCGACAAGGTTCGCCTGAACCCGGGTTTGTTTGTCTTTCACAAGCGCGTCTCCCGCGAGATCGAGTATTCGCAAAGCGAGATCGACGAAGAGCTGGAAGCAATCGAGAAGAGCCTGGTCCCCGTGATCAACGCCTGCAAATCGCGAGAGATCGCCATGCGCATCGGGGTTAATCATGGATCCCTGGCCGAACGCCTGACCGTCACCTGGGGCGACACGCCTGAGGGAATGGTCGAGAGCGCTATGGAGTATCTTCGCATCTGCGCACGCCACGATTACCATAATCTGGTGGTCTCGCTCAAAGCTAGTCGCGTGCCAATTATGCTCGCCGCCAATCGACTGATGGCGCAGCGTATGGAGGCCGAGGGCATGAATTATCCACTGCACCTCGGAGTTACGGAAGCCGGCGACGGTCAGTATGCGCGCATCAAGAGCACCTGTGGAATCGGAACGCTTCTGGCAGAAGGCATCGGCGATACCATTCGCGTGAGCCTCGCGGAAGACCCGATTGAAGAGCTGCCGGTCTGCTATGACATTCTGCAGTCCCTTGGGCTGCGCAAGACCAAAGTCGAGTACATCGCCTGCCCGAGCTGTGGACGCACAAAGTTCGATCTACCCAGCGTATTTGGATGGGTGAAGCAGGCGACCGGGCATCTCGTCGGTCTCGACATTGCCGTGATGGGATGCATTGTAAATGGCCCCGGTGAAATGGGCGACGCGGATTACGGATACGTGGGCAAAGCAGGCGGCAAGATCAGCCTCTACCGTCGACGCGACGAAGTGAAGTCCGGCATTCCGCAAGAGAAGAGTGTAGAAGAGTTGATCGGCCTGATCAAGAGCGATGGTCGATGGGTCGAGCCGTACGAGGGCTGGGAGATTCCCGCGCCTCCTGCTGATCTTGGTGGCCGAATCAAAGTGGATATTCCGCTGGCTACGAAGTAGAGTTATCGACAACTAAATAATTTTGGGTCGATCCAGACGCGGTGTTTGCCGGTCTCTCCTAGTCCCTCCGACGGGTTGCCTCCCGGCATCGTCTACTGGGAAAAAACCTGATCACTTACTTTTGATGTCAATCGTGTACGGATAGCCAGGTAGGGCCAATTTGCCTGCCGACTTTCCGGAAACTGTTGCATGTGTACCAAATACGCTGACGGCCTTCTTTTCTGGTGCATCGAAGCTGATGATTCGGCCTCGTTTCATTACCAGTAGAAGGCCGTTTTCATCTCCGAGCGCCATGAACTGGTCACTGCCACCGCGATACTGCGTTACACCGGCTGTCTCTTTGAGCTTATCCGCTATCGTTGCCACGTCATCCGAAACAAATGCTATCTCGCTGATGCAGAGGATGTCCTTCGGCGTATACGGGCCAGTCGCGCTATTTTTTATATCATGCCGGGCGATATATTCTACGACATTCCCTGCCGGATCAAAGAAGAAGACCGAATGGGCGTTCCAATGCGAATAGTTGACAACATCAACCGGGTATTCCGGATCACGTAACTGCGGCGGAATTGGCAACAGCGGAGTGCGCTTCAACTGCCATTCTCGTGCGAGTTTGATTTTGTTCTGCGGAATATTGAACGCGAAGTGATAGAACGGCTTTCCATCTATTGCGTTTGCAGGTGTAAATGTTAGAGTTGAGAGACCAGCCTGAATAGAGAGTCGATTTGGGCGATCTTCCAGTACCGGCAGTCCCAGTTTCTTTTCGTAGAACTCTCGCATTTTTGGCAGGGCTACATACGTGAGTAGCTCTATATGGATTATTCGATTCGCGTGGTCTTCTTCCGAATTTGACCTCTCGATTCCATCGATACCGCTAGACGCCATAGCATGCATGGCAAAAAACGTCGCGGAGAAATGGCTCATTGCCTCTCTCCGGGAACGTCGTCTATTCGTTCGATACTTCTCATTCATTTTGAGCGCCAGATCGGTGTAGCCAATCCCCTACGCAGTCAGTATATACTGTATGTAGTCAGGTTCGGCCGTATGACCCTAATATCCTTTATGAGAAGGAGCCTTGAATGACGATGACACTGAAAATATGTGCCCAAGAACTTGTGGCCAACTTAGAATCTGCGGTGATCGCGTACTTCCGACAAATACAACAGTTGGAAGAGTTTCGGAAGATCACGAAACGGTCAAGAGAGCGATTCTGGACTATGAAGAGCAGCAGTAAATCCTGGCTATGGAAACGTGAAGGTATTGATGCTGACAATGACAAGATTGACCGCGAATTCGAGGACGCGCGCAAAAGGTCATTTGATTCTCACGGCAACATCCGAGATTATACGACAACCAGATATGACGTGCACGATTCCCTCAGGCACCTATATGCTTTTGAATGTGCTCGGGAGACTGCGGATGCTATCGCATTACTCTTTCGTAACATGGCGCTGAACCGCCTGTCGACCGAGTATCGACCGATGCCGAGGATGACACCAGAATACTTAAGTAGTGGCCGAGACCCATTTGACTTTACAAGTAAGAAGGCATTTGAAAGTCGGATGGAAGACATTAGGTCAAGGACTGAGGCATTTTCAAAACAGCACAAAGAATACTTCGCGGAGATTGAACAAGATCAAAAAAAGAGGCAAGACGAAGCCTCTCTCCTACTCATTGAAGCATTGAGATTGGCAAAGAGTTTTTTGGATAGCTTTCCCAATGATCCCACTTTAGAGGAAAACCAAGCTCTCTGAAGAAACGAGTAGTAATCGGCGGGGATATTACAATGAAAACAATCAATTCTTACGCACAATCCTTAGTGGGGCATGTGGCCGAAGGCATTGAGATGCAAAAACTTCAAACCGAGCGAGCATTAGCTGCTCGCGAAGAATCGCAGGCAACGGACAAGGTAATTTCCGCGATGTTGGAATTTGATCTGAAATCGCGAGATTACGAAAAGATGGACCAGATCATGAACGAATCGCTCAGGCAGCGCAGAGAGATTACTTCTTGTAAATCTGATGATCGTCGTACATCGCCCCGAAAATATACGGAGGCAATCACAAATTGCCACGTAGATTTGTTGCACCTCTACGAATTTGAAGAAGCACGTAAGACCGCAGAATTAATGACTTATTTATTGGGCGAAGTAGCAATCGCTCAAATTCCAGAAGAGCCACCTCCATGGCCAGAATTTAGGTCGGGACACCAAGAAAAACCCGGGATTGGAATTGGCAGCGCGTTTGATCGGCAGAACCATGAATATTATGACTTGATTACAAACCAGGTCGACGAGAACAATGACCGCCATTTGAAGCTGCTTTTGGCTACCCAGGAGGTCGCACAACTATTTCTCGATGGGCTACCCACTTAACCGCAAACAGAGGAAAAACACTCTCCCTAATGTAAACAACAGATACCAAACAACGACGTCAGGAGCAGCGCTTTGAACATTATCATTTTAGGTCTCGCCGTTGGCGCGGCCACACTTTCCGCCATTCATCCCTCGTTTGTCCCGCAGCAGGGCATCATTGCTGCCGGCGCCAAGCTCAAAATGGAAGCCGAGGGATTCGAGTTTACCGAGGGCCCAGCCTGCGACGCGAAGGGCAACGTGTACTTCACCGATCAGCCGAATGATCGCATCTTGAAGTGGAGCGTCGGTGGCAAACTCTCCACGTTCATGAAACCTGCCGGCCGATCCAACGGACTCTGCTTCGACGCCAAAGGCAACCTCTGGGCCTGCGCCGACGGGAAGAACGAACTCTGGCGCATCTCGATGGACGGCAAACACAAAGTCACTGCCGCCAACTACAAAGGTCACCTGTTAAACGGACCAAATGACGTCTGGCTGCGCAAAGACGGCAGCCTCTTCTTCACCGATCCCTATTACAAACGACCTTACTGGAAGCGTGGTCCGAAAGCGCAGGATGTTGAAGGGGTCTACTACGTCTCCGCAAGTGGCAAGAAGTTTGTTCGCGTGATTGCTGACCTCAAACAGCCGAACGGAATTATTGGTACGCCAGATGAGAAGACGCTCTATGTAGCGGACATCCTGGGGAAAAAGACATACTCATACTCCATCGGCAAGAATGGGTCGCTCAGCAACAAGCATCTCTTCTGCGAACTTGGATCTGATGGCATGACCATCGACAACGAGGGCAACGTCTACCTCACCGGCAAGGGCGTCACCGTCTTTGATAAAACCGGCAAACAGATCGAGCAAATCGACGTCGACGAGCCGTGGACTGCCAATGTCTGCTTCGGTGGGAAGGATCGACACACGCTCTTCATCACCGCCAGTAAGCGATTCTACAGCCTGCGCATGCGAACCCACGGAGTAGGGAGCCAGTAATCGACTAAGGCTCAAGCACAACTGGATGGATTTCTTGACAAAATCGGACACTTTAGCTAAAATAGTTAAAGTGTCCGATTTGTTTAAGGAGAATAAGAATATGACTACCGCATCCGCAACAGATGTGAAGAACCACTTCGGCGAGTACGTCGAAAAAGCGCAGCTAGAACCAGTGATGGTCCAGAAGTCCGGACGAGACGCTGTTGTGTTGATCAGCGCCCGAGAATACGAACTTATGCAGATCGCAGAAGACCGTTACTGGGGAGAGTTGGCCACCGAGGTCGAAAAGAACGCTCACTATCTTAGTGCCGAAGAGACGATGGCTCGATTGATGGCACTCCATGAATCCAAATCGGAGTAACAGATTTGAAGATACAATTTGAATCTGCGAGTTTCAAATTCATAGAGGATCTTGATGCAAAACAGTGCAGACAGGTTATTCGCAAAGTATTTGCACTGGCACGCAATCCTACTCCGGGTGATTCGAAAAAAATTGTTGGCAACCACTATTTGCGCGCAGATGTCGGCGAATATCGAATCATCTATCGCTTTGATGCGGATACTGTTTATGTAGTTTTGATTGGCAAACGAAATGACGATGAAGTCTACAAGATTTTGTCGAGACTCTGAACGAAGCTACAATCCGTTGACTTCATCATTCCCCCTTGATTTCAATCGATCGGGAGCCCGTTAATGGCGATAAAGCCTGTTCATAATGGTCCGTATTTTGGATACCTGAATGCGGTACTCGGCATATTCGTTTTGTTCCCCTGCACCTTTTCAAAGTCGGAGTCACTTATTGCCAAGATGCAGCATCATCAATCTGTCTATGCTGCCAAATATACAAGTAATTGGAAACCTCGAAAGTCGATGTCGGTTCCGGCGGTGTTCGCTGCAACCGTGACTGGGCGAGATGGCAAGATCTATGTCCTCAGCGGCAGCACCGCATACGACGTCAACCTGACCGGCGCCGTTCGAATATATAACCCAAAGACGGACTCATGGTCTGCTGGAAGCCCAATTCCAACTCCCCGAACATCTGCTGGAGCAGTCGTTGGGCCGGACGGGCTCATCTACGTTGCAGGTGGACTTGATAAGGACAACAAGAAGAACGCTTTTGAGGCGTACAATCCGGCTACCAACTCCTGGAAACGTTTGGAACCGGTGCCTACTCCTCGTGACGCGACCCAGGCTGTGGCGGCCAGAGGCAAAGATGGTCGAACGCGCATATACGTCATCGGTGGACGGGATCGCAGGAGGCGTGGCAATGGGATGACGGTCGTGGAGGCGTATGATCCAGACCCTGGCACATGGTCCACCGTCGCGCCGATGATCATCAATCTGCATGCTCACATGGCGACAGTTGGCCCAGATGGCAGGATTTATGTGATTGGTGGAACGAATGATAAAGTTTTCGCCACCGATGCCCTACAGATTTATGACCCCATTTCAGACTCATGGACTTTCGGCCCGCCAATGCCCTACGGGCAGGAGTGCGCTGCTGCGACGTTCACTCCCGGCGCGAATGGCGAAGTTCTAGTATTTGGAGGCTGGACAAAAGAAAAACGACCTGTTAGTAGCGTAGCAGCATACTCTCCGCGCACGGGCAAATGGCGGTTGCTGAAATCTGGCCCTCATGCTCGAGCGGCCGGTGGGGCTGTGACAATTGTTGGTAAGAATGGAATTGGTCAAGTTTACGTCATTGGTGGCACGGAGGAGGACTCATCAGGTAATGTTCAGACACGTCACAAGGTCGAGAGTTCTGTAGAACAATTCATTGTCCGATGACTTTTGGCACCTGAATTCAAAGATCGAAAGGGATAGTTAAATCATGGTTCGGAATAAACTCTCACTTCTCGTCGTCGGCGTATTAGCGCTCGCGGTTGCTGTGCCCGCAATAGCCGATGATCGTCACAATCTGCCCAATGCACTCAAGGGTGTCCACCGTATCGTTACGCTCGGCGACAGCATCACGCAGGGTGGCGCTGGGCCCGGTGGATATGTTTGGCTCATTGACAAAATCCTGAACAAAATCTATCCCGACCAGCATTTTGAAGTGATTAATGCTGGTATCTCCGGGCACAAATCGACAGACATGAGTAACCGGTTTGACCGGGATGTAATGAGCAAAAAGCCGGACCTTGTCACCATCAGCGTGGGTGTGAACGACGTATGGCACGGGTATCGTGATTTCGCTCGCGGCGTGGATCATCCTAATGGAGATCTTCCTGCGGGGATACCGTTGGAGCGATATGTTGCGCTTGTCACGGAGATGGTCGACCGGGCTCAAGCTGCAAACATCAAAGTGGCGCTTGTCGCCCCGACGCTCATCTACGAGAACCTGGATAGTGCGGAGAACAGAGCCATGAGCCGATACGTTCGAGCGATGGAAGGCATTGCCCGCGAGAAAAAGTGCATGTTCATCGACCTTAACGCACCGTTCCGCAAGGTGATCGGTGAATATCAGAAATATGCCGGCAAAGGACTCAAGCTCCTAACCGTCGACGGCGTTCACATGAATCTTGCTGGAAATAGACTGATGGCAGTAGGGATTTTGCGTGGACTTGGCGTGGGCATGAAAGAGATCGAAGAAGCTAAGCCGTAAGGTAACTACTCGACGACGGCGCCGAACTTTCGGATGCGCGTCTGAAAATCAGCGATAGCAGCAATCAACTGGTCCGACCCAAAGTCGGGCCAGTAGTCGTCTGTGACGTGTATCTCACTGTAGGCCGTCTCCCACAACAGAAAGTTGGAGAGCCTGCGTTCCCCGGCAGTGCGAATAAGAAGATCGGGGTCGGGCTGGTCGGGCCAGTAGAGGTGAGATGAGATAGACTCTTCGGAGATCTCTTCGGGTCGAATTCCCCGTGCAGCAGCATCTGCGATGAGTGTGCGAACGGAGTCGACGATCTCGGCGCGTCCGCCATAATTGATGGCCAGATTGAAAGTGAGCCTGGTGTTGTTTGCAGTTCTGGCACTCGCCTGTTCAAACGCGATTCTAGTATGGTCAGGGACCTCGTTCAGCCTGCCGGAGACGCGAACCCGGATGTCGTTCTCCATGAGTTCGTCCAGTTCGTCGGTCATGGCCGTGGCCATGAGCTCCATCAGGCCGAAGACTTCTTCCTGCGGGCGTCGCCAGTTCTCCGAAGAGAATCCGTAGACGGTAAGGTAGGGGATGTCGAGGTCGTCGGCGGCATAGACGGTCCGCTTCAGCGCGAGGTAGCCCTCAAAGTGACCGTCGCGGCGGCGCTTGTCGTGCGCGCGTGCCCATCTGCCATTGCCATCCATGATGATGGCGATGTGGCAGGGCAGATTGCTTGGGTTAAGCGACGTCTGGGAGATATGGATTTTGTTGCGTGCCAGAGTTGATTCCACCCGCTCTCGAAAGAGCCAATTCGGATAGAGGTCTTAAATCAGACCTCCATCAACTCCTGCTCTTTGGTCTTCACGGCCTTGCCGACTTCCGCGATGAACTGGTCCGTTAGCTTCTGGACCTTGTCGGTGGCGCGTCGTTCGTCGTCTTCACCGATCTCTTTTTTCTTCGTGAGCGCCTTGATATGGTTATTGATGTCGTGGCGAATGTTTCGCATGGCTGCGTAGCTCAGCTCGGCCTTTTTATGAAGAAGCCTGATGAATTCCTTGCGCCGCTCTTCGTTCAGAGGTGGAATATTCAGCCGGATTGCTGCTCCGTCATTGTTCGGCGTGATGTTGACGTCTGATTTCAGAATACCCTTCTCAATCGCACCGATGGCGCCCTTATCAAATGGGGTGATCAGAAGCTGGCGTGCTTCTGGCACACTGATAGATGCAACGTCGCGCAGGGGCAGATCAGAGCCGTAATAGTTGACGACTACGCCTTCGACCATCGCCGGACTCGCGCGACCGGTACGTATCTGTTGAAACTCATTACGAGCGGCTTCGAGGCTCTTTCCCATCTTGTCTTCGGCTTCGCGAAGCAGATCTTCAATCATCTCTATTTCCTCCCAACAACAGTTCCAATTTCATTACTGAAAATCACCTTGTGAACATTCCCGGTTCCCGCCAAATTGAAGACGACAATCGGCAGATTGTTTTCCTGGCAGAGAGTAAATGCCGTCAGGTCCATCACACCCAGTCGATTTTCGATGCAGTAGTCGTAGTTTAGCTCGGTGAAACGTTTGGCATCGGCGAACTTATTCGGGTCTTTGTCGTAGACCCCGTCGACGTTCGTCGCTTTCAACACGGCTCCGGCCTTAATCTCTAGAGCGCGCAAAACGGCGGCAGTATCTGTAGAGAAGTAGGGGTTGCCCGTGCCGGCAGCAAGGATGATCGCGCGGCCTTTTTCAAGATGTCGCATAGCGCGTCGACGAATGAACGGCTCCGCGAGAGTCGACATGGCTATGGCCGTCTGAACCCGGGTGTCGACGCCGAGTTTCTCCATGGCATCCTGAAGCGCGAGCGCGTTCTGTACGGTCGCAAGCATTCCAATGGAATCGGCGGCAACTCGGTCCATGCCAGACTCCGCCGCGATTGCCCCACGCATAATGTTTCCACCACCGACCACGATAGCGACTTCAACGCCATCACGGTGTACGGCGGCTACCTCTTCTGCAATGCCCTTGACCGTTGAGGGGTCAAAACCAAAGTCCTTGCCTCCGGCAAACATTTCGCCAGAGAGTTTCAGAAGAACGCGGGGCCATCTTGGCTGAGCCTGTTCAGACATGTTGATTAGTCCTGGCCGACCACGAACAACGCGAACTGGATGACTTCGGAACCGGCCTCTTTGGCCAATGCGCCGATGGTCTTGCTTCCATCGCGAACGTACGGCTGCTCAAGAAGGCAGAACTGCTCGAAGAACTTGCCCAATCGGCCTTCAACGATCTTCTCGATGGCGGCTTCGGGCTTGCCTTCATTGCGGGTCTTCTCGGCAAGAACGGCTCGCTCGCGTTCAACCGCATCCGCGGAAACATCAGATCGATTGAGGAACTTCGGCTTCTGCGCCGCGATATGCATCGCGATGTTCTTGGCCAACTCCTGAAGCGATTCGCTGTTCGGATCGCCCGTGAGTTCCACGAGGACGCCGGTCTTGTTGTCGACCTTGTGGATGTAGCTTCCGACAAGGTTGTTACCGGTAAGTTCGATCCGCGCGGTTCGGCGAAGGACGATGTTCTCTCGCATTTTGGCGAGCGCTTCGTCGACCTTAGATCGAACGGTGACGCCACCGACTTCTGCGTTCAAGAGTTCGGCAGCATCGCCATGTGGATGGGCAGCTGCGACGCCTGCGATCTCGTGTGCCAATGCTTTGAACTCGTCGTTACGGGCAACAAAGTCCGTTTCCGAGTTAAGTTCAATCAGCGAAATGGCGGTCGGGTGAACCGAGATTGCAACGATTCCGTCGGCCGCAGCACGACCGGCTCGCTTTTCGGCGCTCGCCTGACCTTTGGCTCGCAGAATGTCGCGCGCCTTTTCGATGTCGCCATCAGACTCAGTGAGTGCCTTCTTACATTCCATCATTCCAGCGCCCGTCTGATCGCGCAACTGGCCTACCATCTGTGCAGTGATCTGCATTTCATGCTCCTATAACAAAAAAGGGCTGAGGATTCCATTGAGGCAACGGTTTGGCCGCGCCAGTCAACGAAGCCTCAACCCATTTGAACGATTATTTTGTTTCTGCGACGACCGCGTGCTCTTCTTTTTTGACCGATTCTTTTGCATCTTTGACTACCGGTGCGGAAGGCGCATCCTCGACTACTGGCTCAGCGGCGACAACCGGCTCTTCAACAGGGGCGGCTGCGACAACTGCTTCTTCGGCTACGGGCTCTGCAGCGATAACCGGCTCTTCAACAGGGGCGGCTGCGACAACTGTTTCTTCAACTCCGGGCTCTGTAACTGCGACTGCTTCGTCAGCAACCGGCGCTGCTTCTTCGCCTGCAGTTTCAATATAGACTGGCTCAGATGCTTCTACCGCATCTGCAATTTCAGCAACGTCGTCTTCATTCGAAATGCCGGTTGCGGTTGCAGCCAATCGTGCCATTCGTGCATACTCATCTTCTTCGTCACCGAGGAAGACAGTGTCTGCAGCGTCCAGCTCAACTGCGGATGCAATGATGTCCGGATTTGCAGCATTGCCTGCGGCGATATCCGCTTCGCGATCCCACTGTTCCTGCTTCACTTCGATGATGGCATCTGCGATCTTGTTTGAGATCAACTTTATGGCGCGGATGGCGTCATCGTTGCCAGGAATGATGTAGTCCACTTCGTCTGGATCGCAGTTGGTATCCACGATGGCGACGATGGGGATTTCCAGATTTCGGGCTTCGGCGAGCGCGATGCGCTCCTTCTTAAGGTCCACGATAAAGATGGCGTCTGGCACTCGCGGCATCGTTTTGATTCCGCCGAGGTATCGCTCCAGTTTATCGCGTTGCTCCGTGAGAAGAGCGGCCTCTTTTTTGGTGAGCTTTTCCAGAGTTCCGTTGGTCTCCATCTGGTTGAGCTCTTCCAGCCGCTTGATTCGAGTCTGGATCGTTCGGAAGTTGGTGAGCATTCCGCCGAGCCATCTCTGGTTCACGTAGTACTGTCGGCATCGCTGAGCGGCTTCCAGAACTGCTTCCTGGGCCTGCTTTTTGGTGCCAACAAACAGGACGTATCCGCCGTTGCTGACGGTTTCCTGAATAAATTTCTGCGCATCATCAAACATCTTGAGGGTCTGATGAAGGTCAATGATGTAGATCCCGTTACGAGCGCCGTAAATGTAGCGCTTCATCTTTGGGTTCCAACGTCGGGTCTGGTGGCCGAAGTGAACTCCGGCTTCCAGCAGTTCTTTCATGCTGATTGACGACAAGTGATTCTCCTTAGGTTGTCTCTTCCCAGCGCTTCATCGGCGCATGACCAATCTCATAAGAGATGGACCACATGCAGCCTCCACGCAGGTGTTTCGATATGCAAAACCTACTGAGTATACCAGAGAATGGGATTGTTAGGGAAGGTTTGCTTCGGAATTAGTTGGTTGTTCTGGTTGTTTGAAACGGAGAATGGGTGAGTCGGGGAATGGGAGAATGGGAGCGGAATATCTGTTGTCTCATAGTAGAATGGATTCATAATGCCGACTCACATTCGCTACGGGTTTTTGCTTGCCCTCATTTCGTTAATGTTATTGACACTTTGCCTCGTCTACCCAATATTAAGCGTGTTCTGGGTGTGGATGGCGGTCGATTTTGGCACAGTTAGCTTTGCGTACTTTACCCAGAATTCCAACCCATTTAAGAAGTCGGCCGACGGCAAGATTTCGGCATTCATAAAACTTGTCAACGGGCCATTCCTTCTTATAACCTGGGTCATCTGGCGACTGCACATTCTGGTTAGCAGCGAGGACGGCTGTAATGAAATAGCTCCTGGACTTTGGCTTGGTCGACGGCCGTTGAAGGGCGAGGTTCCAGAAGGTGCGAGGTGGCTGGTCGATCTCACGGCTGAGTTTGAACGGCCAGGTTGGCTTCCTACTGATTTGAAATACACCTGCCTCCCGACGCTTGATCACACGCCCCTGCCCTCTCGCAGCACGGCATTGGCAAAGGAGATCGCTGCGTTTGATGGTTGTGTGCTCATCTTTTGCGCCGAAGGGCACGGTCGGTCCGTATCATTAATGACAAGAGCCCTCATCGCAAAGGGAGTCTGTCCCGATGCGAAGAGCGCTCTTAAGTTGGTGAGGCGTGGTCGTCCGTTGGTCCGGTTGACGCCGGAGCAATGGACTTCGATAGATTCGACTTGACTATTAATACACGAACCCAAGCGTACCCAGTACGCGGTTGATGCGGGCTGGCTGCGAGCGGTCAAAGCCAGTTTCATACCGAACCTGGAACTGAGTGTGTCCGGTGGTGTTGAGCTCGCGATAGACAGTCCAGATAAACGAAAACATGGTCTTTAGGCGAGGATGGTACTGACCAACCATGTCCCACCAACCGTCGCCTTCAATCCACAGGGCGTCTGTTAGCCCAAGTTGGTACGTCATACCCTGTAATTTGTATGCTCTGGCAATCATTTCGGTATACCGTGCACCGGGGTCCATATCAAATGCAAGGCTCTTAGCCTGACCGATGAGGAACATGTCAAGGTCCTTATTGCCGGTGTTGGGTGGAGTCGATTTGAATTTTTTGA
>JBDUAM010000331.1:0-4161 GCA_040004655.1 Chthonomonadales bacterium
GCCGGCTTGCTGCCGATGTTCACCCACGTATGAACGTGTGGCGCCCCTCGGAAGTGCCAAACGAATGCCGGACCCTCAAGTCGCCAGATGTCCCAGACGCCGTCCATGCCGAGGTCATCCTGCTTGTAGAACGAGAGATGCAGCGCGTCGAGCCCGCCGTTCGCCTTCACATCCCGCATGACTTCCTGGACGTCCTTCTTGCGGTATGGCGCGAGGATGTCGTGCATCACCAACTCCACGTGCGCCTTCTGGTCTTTGGTTAGATCACCAATTGCAATGCCCGGAACTTCCGTCTGATTCTTTCGGAACTTGATGGCGCTCTCTTCCGGCGCGAGGGCGATCAACGCCTTGTCTCGCTGCTTGCCGTCGAGCATCTGGAAACACTCGTTGGCACGCTTCGCCTGGAACCAGAATACATTGCCCGCGTGGGATGGCTTCTCGTTCTCTTCCGGCGCATGGCCGTAGAAGATTGGCCCGCCAAAGGCCATGTTCTCCGACGGATCGCCGCCCGCGCGAATGGTCATGTGTCGACCAGTCATCACCCACTCGGATTTGCCCTTGTTCGGGTCCCCGAAAATGGCGACGTGGTAGTTCTCAAATCCACCGGAGTCGCTCTGCATCTGCTGCTCAAACTTCGGGTACCACTCCTCGTTCGTCACGCCCTTGAGAATGGCGCGAATGAGGTCTTTCTGGTCATCCTTGAACGTCTTCCCGATGGCCGGTTCCACAATCGCCCAGTTGGCGTTGACCAAGGTGCGTTTAGATGCCTCCCACGGCAACACAACGGCGCTCTTCTGCGACTCGGTGAGCGTGTTGTAGAGAGTTTTGACCAGCGACTCGGGGGTATCGGCCGTCAGCGGCGCGATGCGCGGTTGGGCGAATACGCGCGGCGCGGAAATTGCGGCAGCAGTTGCGACTGCTACGGTGGCAGCGGATTGCAGAAATTCTCGTCGACTAACCGGCTCGGCGCAATCCGGACAGACTTTTTTCTCGATGGACATTTGGTGGACCCTCCTTTGGTAAAACTATAATACGCCATTGGTCGCGAATGTCCTTTTTTTGAATGGGAGAATGGGTGAGTCGGGGAATGGGCGAGCACGACTACGGCGCCGGCGGGTAAATAAGGGACCCCGTTGGGGCGGACCCATGCAGTCTGTCCCAACGCGATACCTATCCCTAAGGGTCAGGATGACATTCATTCACAATTTTGCGACCATCAAGTAATACGTATTCCTGATCTCGATCTTCTCAAATCCGCACTTCTCGTACATCCTGACCGCCGGATTCTCAGGATGCGTTGTCAGGGAGACCTGAGCTACCCCTTGCTCCCTT
The DNA here is from genome assembly GCA_040004655.1 of Chthonomonadales bacterium. Lineage (GTDB taxonomy): Bacteria > Armatimonadota > Chthonomonadetes > Chthonomonadales > CAJBBX01 > JBDUAM01. The sequence goes on from JBDUAM010000331.1 coordinate 1,333, forward strand.
GCGGCATTAAGGGCTGCCAACATCAACTGCGTGCCGTAACCCTTGCGTTTATGCTCCACTAATAGTGCTATCCCAAGCTGCGGTGTTTCATCATCGAGGTAGCTCATGCCAACACCAGACAGCAGTAATCGCATCCAACATGCGCCGATGGGTTGGCCATCAACCAGTCCGACCGCGCCGATATCGCCGGGCCTTCCCCAATCCTCTGCGTAGATTCGCACGTGTGGATTGTCCAGTATCTCTCGTGGTCGAAGCGGTGCAGGTGGCGGATCCCAGAGGGCGATATGCAGCCAGTCCCAGAGTTGGGCCTGGTATTCCGGGGTCAGGACTGTTATTTGAAACTCAGGTTCGTGGGGTGTCACGGTTACTCGGCTACCTTTGAAAATAGTGTGATTTAACATTTTACGTCACAAGCAGATCCTTCGCTACCGCTCAGGATGACGTGGCGCGAAGTCCTCTACAATGTTGATGGATTCGAGTAACCATTCCTCATTGTCATCCTGAGGCACGAAGGATCTGCTTATGCGTCAATGCATCTACCGGGTTCATTGACCATCGCCAGTTCCCGCGTCAACCCACCGTGAACGGCGGGGCTCAAGGCTCAGCCAAATGTCGACAGAAATCTTTCGTTCTGACCAAGATTGCCAGTAGGAAATTCGCCCAAGTTGACACTTCGCCATCCCTCAGGATGACGAATACCCAGCCCTGGCATTTGCCCTGGCGAAATCAAATGGCTGAACCAGCAGTTCCTGGATGTGATCGATAGCGAGCCCAAGGCGCTCTTCCGGACCACCAGAAATCTCCACAAACCGTCGACCCTCTGCCGTCAGTCTCTGTTTGAACCGATCATGCATCCAGTGGCGAATGGCCTCCCCATCGCGCAGGCCATCTTGATGAAACGGAGTGTCGACATCCGTCAGAAAGTAGAGGGCAATTCGGCTGGGATCGTCAATCTGTTCTGTCGGTAGGTCGCGTGTTTGCATGTATCGCTCATGCCAGATGGCGGTGGCGAAGGCGTCGGTGTCGCAAAAGAGGAGCTTGTCTGCCTTACGCGCCGCCCGATCTTCCATGGCTCGCTGACGCCTGGCTATCACCCGGAAGTCTTCGGTTCCCCATTTGATCTCGTCCATCGACCTGGCTTTTTCCAGTTTCAATTCGGTGTACCGTCGACCATACTCCTCCACCCAATTAGTGTTAAAGTGTTCTGCAAGTCCGCGAGCCAGGGTTGTCTTGCCGGTCGATTCCGCGCCGACCATGCAAACCCGCAGGCAGAAATAACCTCGCACCACCGGATGCAGATATTTCCAAACGCTAAACGGATCCTGCCTCGCTTGCGTGCCCGATACGGGGAATTTCCGGTCATCCCTTTGCACGGCGACGAGCTCGCAGCCGAGCGCTTGCGTGTAGGGGATTCCGTAAGGTTCGGAAGTAAAGACGGAGTTTGGCGCATCCCCTAGAATCTGTTTCGTCCGTGCGGCCCATCCGATGCTGTCTTCGTTGTGGAGTTGATCGCTGGAAGTCACCAGCACTCTGACTTTAGGATGTATCTCCCGAAGCCATTCTGTCCGAAGTTCTGCCGGGATAAGATCAGTCACTCGTCCACAGACGATGACAGTGAGTTGCCGGACTTCTGATTCGGCGCGACTGATCAGAAAATGGTGACCCGCGTGCGGCGGATAGAACTTGCCAATAACGAGGCCGGTTTCAAACAACTTGTTTCTCTTCCGTAGTCCACGTGCGAACCCCGTGAATACACATCACAAGGAGGATGGCGTAAAGCTGCGCGCTCAGATAGAGCTTTTGGGAGATGAAAAGGGCGACGTAGATGACATCCACGACGATCCAGAACCACCAGTTTTCTCGGTATTTCTTCATGAGCAGAAATTGCCCGGCGAGGCTGATGAGGGTTGTGAGTCCATCCCAGTAAGCCGATGCACCGCCAATACTCAGCAGCAAAAGATAAGTCGGGTAAGAGAGCGCAAAACAGGCAATCCATAGTCCCCAGTTGAGTTTGGCCGAGGCCTTCGCGATGGGCAGCGCTTCGCCATCTTTTTTCTGCACCCACCAGTACCATCCGAGAAATCCGGACACGATATATATCACTTGCAGCCATGCGTTGGCATAGAGTTTCTGCTGGTTGAAGAGAAATATCCAGAGGATTACGTTGATGATACCGACGGGCCAATTGGAGATATGCGCGACCACCGCCAGCCAGACGGCCAGTGCACCGCTAAGGAATATCCAGACCTCAAGAGGAGTGGTAGGCAGCACATAGCCGATATGGTAAGCGCCGAGCAACAGAAAGAGGCTGTAGGCAGCGCAAACAACGTAGGCAATGGCATGGCGAGTACTGGGTGAGATGGTCTTGATCTCCTCTGGTCCTCTATTACGTACCGAGTGTCAGGCTTCCTGCATTGGATCACCGTTCCGAACGAGGTAAATTAAACAGGATCGATTGGAGGTATGCAAATGGCAGTTGTGAGATATCGTGTGAATGATGTGCAGGAGTCGATTCCGTTTTACGAGTCGCTGGGATTTGTGATGAAGGAGAGTTGGGGACCACCGTTCGCCATGTTGGAACGTGGTGATCTGACCCTCTGGCTCAGCGGACCCGGAACCTCCGCCCAACGCCCAATGCCCGACGGCGCTCAGCCAACCCCCGGCGGCTGGAACCGATTCGTCATCGAAGTTGAAGACATGGATGCAACGGTTGCGTCGCTAAAAGCAATGGGCGCGAACTTTCGGAATGAGCCTATAAGTGGTCCTGGGGGTACGCAGGTGTTGGTAGAAGATCCGTCGGGCAATGTGGTCGAGGTGTTGGTGAAAGAT
>JBDUAM010000197.1:0-4159 GCA_040004655.1 Chthonomonadales bacterium
AGATTACCAACAAAACTTCCTTGATCGGTGACCAGAATGTCGGGTTCAGATTCGGCAGGTCTACCGACAAGAACGCACTTTGAAATAGAATTCGTGTTCTTTAACGCGTCAACAACCCACTGAACCATGGGCTTGTCTCGAAATGGAATGGCTGACCGATCAATCACTTTCATTGCGGATTGCATTTCTGCTGTTGCATCCCCGCCAGCCATGATGAGGGCATAAACAACTTTAGGTGGATCATTCATGAATTTGAATTCCAGATTCTAGTCTCGATAAAGTTCTGCATGGAAACACTTTGGAGTACTTTCGCGACAGCAGGTTTGCTGCAGTGAGAGCGGTTTCTTGCGATGGGAAGACTCCGAACACCGCCGATCCGCTGCCACACAACCTAACGTTAATCGCTCGGGCCATCATCATGTCATCAAACGCAAGCGCGATGTTGAGTTGGTCCGGCAAGATTGCTGGTTCAAAGTCATTACTCAACGTCGAGATGATTCTCTCGGAATTGATTTCAACAATGGCATCGACCATTCGACCAGAGTTCCGGGCAGAAGAACGATCAGGAATTGTATCGAGAAGCTGGTATGCTCGCGGGGTCGATACTGCAGCATCGGGACGAACTACTACAATATGAATTGGTTCAATGTCAGGCAAGGGTTTTACAAGTTCTCCTCGACCTCGACAAACGCAAGTTCCGCCCCTAATGAAGAATGGCACATCTGAACCGAGAGAGGCGGCAATGCGGGCCAAGTCCTCATTGCTTATGTTTAGATCATACAGTTTATTCATTCCAAGCAGTGTGTATGCTGCGTTAGAGCTGCCTCCTCCGAGCCCTGCTTGAGACGGGACAAATTTATCGAGATGAATATCCACGCCTGTGTCGATATTCGAATAAATAATTATGGCGGACGCAGCCTTATGGGCCAGATTTCGTTCATCGGTAGGGATTTCCAGGTCCGAACAAGTGATTCGAATGCCAGAAGTTTCACTTTGGGAAAGCGAGATTTCATCTGCGAGAGATATCGATTGCATGACGGTAGCAACGCTGTGAAAGCCATCTTCTCGAAGGCTAAGTACATCGAGCGTCAGGTTGATCTTGGATGGCGATTGTATAGTCATAGATTGCATGTTGAGTATCTTAGAGTTTTCTTCTTCACATCTAATTTCGGTTCCGAACTATTCTGACAGATTGAAGGGGCTTTACGCATGATAAGAGTTTCGTTGGACCGGGGTTGCCGTAGCAGGGTATTCTATATGTCCGAATTCGAATTAGGAGTAGATGATTGCCACGCATTTTAGTAAGCGACCCAATAGCAGAATCAGGAATTGAAAGACTTCGACTGGCCGGTGATGTAGACGTCAAGCTCGGCCTCTCGCCAGCGGAACTGGTGACCGTCATTGGTGACTATGATGCCCTTGCCGTGCGCAGCGAAACCAAAGTAACCTCTGACGTACTCATGGCTGCATCCAGGCTGAGAATTATTGGCCGTGCCGGAGTGGGCGTGGACAATATTGACGTTCAAAAGGCCACCGAACGAGGCATTGTCGTCGTTAACTCACCAGAGGGAAATACACTTGCAGCCGCTGAATTAACATTCTCATTGATCCTGGCCTTAGCGCGTAACATCTCACCGGCCGACGCCAGCATGCGTGCGGGTCGATGGGATCGAAAGAAGTACCTCGGGATTGAAGTCTATGGCAAGACGCTCGGTGTAATTGGATTCGGAAAGATTGGCATGGAAGTCGCCAGTCGGGCTGCTGCATTTGGAATGAAGATTTTGGCATATGATCCATATGCGAGTGCGGACCGAGCACGTGAAATTGGGGCAGAGATTGTTGAACTCGACAAGATCTATACCGATTCGGATTTCATAACGCTTCACGTACCAATGAATGACAATACGCGAGGTATGATCGGCGCAGAACAGATTGCAAAGATGAAAGACGGTGTTCGCATCGTCAACTGCGCTCGCGGTGGGCTCATTGACGAGCAGGCACTCACGGATGGTCTGGTCGCAGGTAAAGTGGGTGGCGCTGGAGTAGATGTGTTCACATCGGAACCCGTCAAGCCTGAGAACCCGCTCTTGACCGCTCCCAACACAGTCCTGACGCCTCATCTTGGCGCATCGACCGAAGAGGCGCAAGTGAACGTCGCTATCGATATTGCTGATCAGATTGCTGAAGTACTGGCTGGTCGACCAGCTCGCGCTGCAGTGAATATGCCCTCGATGTCGGCCGTCGACCTTGCGGTCGCCAAACCCTATATTGAACTCGGGGAGAAGATTGGATCGCTCCATGCTCAACTTGCCCGCGAATTGAACGGGGAGAGTCTACATATTGATCAAGTTGAAGTCAGTTTTCAGGGCGATTTTGGCAATGTTCGGCAGGGAACGGTTGTTCGATCTGTTATGGCTGGATTGCTTGGCTCCATTCTTTCCGAATCGGTTAATCTGGTGAATGCACCTCTACTCGCAGCAAGCCGAAACGTTAAGGTCGTTGAGAGTTCGAGCCATACCACGGGGGAATACCAGGCTGAGCTTGTGGTGAAAGTTACTCATGGTAAGGGATCGAGGACCATCTCTGGAGTTGTATTTGGTGATTCTGATATTCGCATTGTGCACATTGATGAATATCGCGTCGACCTAACGCCCTTGGGAGCCATGATCCTTACTCGTCACACAGATAAGCCGGGCATCATCGGGGCAGTCGGTACGCTACTTGGCAAAAACGCCATCAACATTGCTGGCATGAACGTTGGCCGAAAAGCTATCGGAGGACAGGCATTAATGGCGTTGTTGGTGGACGAAGAGATTGACTCGGCGCTGATGACCGAGATCCGCGGGATTAGCGGGATGGAAACTGCCCAACTGGTTCGACTGTAGCGTTACTTGGACATTTCAGCTATCAGGGATGCGTACTTTTCTTGAACCGTTTTGCGTTTGACTTTGAGGGTGGGGGTTAACTCTCCACCCTCAATGCTGAATGGCTTTGCGAGAAGCCGAAACTGCTTCACTCGTTCAAAGTCGGCAAGGCTACCCGCGACGGTATCGAGTTGCTTTCGAATGAGTTTCTTAACGTCTGCGTTGTCCAGCCATGCATCTGGTTCTTTCGCCGAGATACTCAGTTCTGGTAATGCGGCTGCAATTTGGTCCCAGTTTGGAATGATAAGTGCAGAGATTGTTGCCTGTTTATCGCCGATAAGTACCGCTTCCTGAATCATCGGGTTTGATTTCAGAAGAGCTTCTATCGGTAGAGGCGCGACGTTCTTGCCGTTGGCAAGGACTATAATATCTTTCTTTCTGTCCACAATTCGCAACCGTTGCATATCATCGAAATTTCCGATGTCACCGGTGTGGAACCAGCCATCTGAATCGATTGCATCTGCTGTAGCTTGCGGGTTGCCATTATAGCATCGCATCCTGCTTGGTCCTCGACTCAATATCTCTCCGTCTTCTGCTATCTTAACTTCCATTCCGGGAATAACTTGACCAACAGTACCCGGCATCGACTTCCCTGGTCGATTTAAAGTGATTACGGGGCATTCTGTCAGTCCGTAACCCTCCAGCAGGCACACTCCTAACGCATTAAAGAATTTTGCAGTTACGGCGTTCAGCGGGGCGCCGCCGCTTACAAAAAACCTGTCACGTCCTCCAGTAACTCTTTCGCGGACCTTTTCGAGCACGAGTTTCTTTGCTATGCCGTATGCAATATTCAAGAATGGCCCTGGTCGTTTACCCCTGGAATGCAAAATGGCGACCTTATCGCCAATGCCAACTGCGATGTGAAACATCTTCTGTTTGAGTGGCGGTTGTTTTGGTAGTTGATCAAAAACAGCTTCTTGAATATATTCAAAAACGCGTGGAACGGAGAGGAACACAGTTGGTCGAACGCCGGTGATTTCTTTCTTTAATGCAGTTACACCCTGGGAGTAGACGATGTGTGCGCCAATAGTTAGCGGTAAATAGTGGCCGCCCACTCGTTCAATGATGTGACTGAGCGGGAGGAAGGAAAGAAAGACATCAGAATGATCGAGTGGAACGATGGTTCGCGCCGCAATTCCCGTGTGTAGAAGCGCGGTATGGGAGAGTTCGGCGCCTTTTGGTAAGCCAGTCGTGCCGAACGTATATATTATCGTCGCGGTTGCGTCAGGTGATAC
>JBDUAM010000099.1:0-4156 GCA_040004655.1 Chthonomonadales bacterium
ACCAGATTAACTAATTCGGATACCGGGAATCCCGGTCCGACCAAAGGAGACCATGTACAATAATCAGCAACAAAGAGGTTGGGTGCCGGTACCAAACCAATTCTTTGACGAAGTTATCCTATTGCTTGGAGATACGGAACTCCGCGTACTGCTTGTCGTAATGAGATCCACTCTTGGATGGCGAGAGGGTAGCAATTTAGGCGGAACACAGGCGAAGAGAAGGGACTGGATCAGTCACGCACAGATGATGAGACGAACAGGTCGCAGTAGCGCATCAATCTCTTCAGCGGTGGCAAAGCTCGTTGAAGCATCCATGATTGTTGTGGAAACCGAAAGAGGGGAATCGCTCCAAACTCCTGAAGAGCGTCGTGCCTATTTGGGTAAGCAGTATTTCGGACTTGGTGATAAGTGGATAACTCAACAACCATCCCATCCGCAAAAAGTAAGGACTACAACATACACCGAATACAACATACAAAGACAGAGCCAACGCAACCCTGTGGATAACTCACGTTTTGGCGGGCTTACCCAGGTTAGCTCATTGCTGAAGGATCGACCACCGTATCCCAACTAACGTTTGTAGCATTCGTGCACTCCACGTTGCCGAGTTCACTCTCTAGCTTTAGCATGAGGCAGCCATACCGACGGGATCGATAGGCTAAAAATACGCCTATCGCCCGTCAGATGAGCCTGGGAGTGAAAGATGGAAAAATACGCACCGATATACCGGGTTGCACTGGTTCGCGAAGGAAGACAGAGGTTGCCTGGAAGGATAGTTTCGATGCCGGACGATGTAGCAACGATCTTCAAGGACTTACTTGAAGATCGCGACCGAGAAGTTATGGCGGTGATGATGCTAACCACAAAAAATGAAGTCATTGCAATACACATCGTGAGCATCGGAACTCTCGATTATGCAATGGCTCAGCCCAGGGAAGTCTTCAAATCTGCTGTTCTGCTTGGAGCTGCATCCATTGTAATCGCTCACAATCACCCATCAGGTGATGCCACGCCTAGTGACGCGGACAAGGTCATTACTGCACGATTGGTCCAGGCCGGGTGTTTACTTGGCATTGAAGTCCTTGATCACATCATTGTCGGTGCCGATAGTTTTGTCTCATTAAATCGACTCGGCGTACTATGATGAATGACACCGGTCAAGGCCGTAGGTCCAATTGATTTTTAACCCGGCCATATGTCATTTGTGGCCGGGTTCTCTATTTGTTCTTTGAATTTTTTGAAGTAGTGGAATTCACCTGTCGATATTTCCCTATTACCAAATGCTGAATCGGGTGAAAAAAGTGTAATTGTAACGCTCTAAATGTAAAATCAAAATCTCAGGGTATGAGGAAGAATTAAAATTCACCAATCTCGAAAAAATCGACGAATTTCTTTCACCATTCTTTCAAAATCCGAGAGTTCCGAATTTATGGTGTATATTGTTTTGTATAGCATTTGGCAAGGTCGAGATCGTCGATCTGAATGCACGTAGTACCTTCCAAGTTTCATTTTCAAGTCTTGTTATCTCGATGTTTAACTGGCCAGACCTAAGGTCGTTGTTGACCGGTTCTTTTGTAGTTTTGGAGTACCAGCATGTTCAATGCACTTGTATTGGACAGAGTGTTTCACCCTCGTAACGAAGGTCCTTTGCAAGACGCTACCCATATTGGGCAGATCGGCATTGAAGGGGACGGCCCCTTCATGACGCTCTGGTTTTATGTGGAAAATCAATCCGTCAAAAACGCTGCATACAAAACTTATGGTTGCCCTGCATCCATTGCCAGTGGCAGCGTAATTGCTGAAATTGCAATCGGTCGAAACGTCTCCCAAGTCCTAGCCGTCTCTGAAGGTGACATCTCTCTTTTGTTAGGTGGCCTGCCAGAAGAAAAGCTGGACTGCGCAAGGATGGCCGTAAATGCTGTACGCGATGCATTTGCCGATAACCGAGTTACTGGCTCCCCCGAACCTCGATGTAATTAGGTTCCTCTTATGAAGGGTGTGGTAAATATAAATGGCTGCTGAAATTGCTGACTGGGGTGATCCAAACGGTATTTGTGCGTTTGATCCAAATGGCCTTCCTGCTTTCCCTCCAAGTGGATCTGGCGGTAACCCTGGATGGGGCGGCGGCCAGATAGGTGATGCTCCAGGTTTTGGTGGCGGTATAGGAGCGTTTGGCGATAGTGGTGGATCATGCGGTCCCGGAGACAGTCCATGTAAGGATCCTTATGCCGACTCCAGTCCGGTTCCCAACGTTGCGACCGGCACCCTTATGGTTGACCCATCCATTCAATTAAAATGCAAACAATTCGGTCTTCAAATTAGTTTTAATTATAGCTCTCAAACTCGCACCAGCGGCCCATTTGGACAAGGTCGAAATTCCACCGTTGGTGGATATGTTCTTTCAACAACAGGTGTCGGACAAGTCGTAACTATCATTCGCGGTAACCTGGCCGCTCGGCCTTTCACTAAGGTAGGCGTAGTCGGTGGCATCACAACATATACTGGCTCAGCAATCGATGGTTGTACGACCACGTTGCAGTACGATGGGACGAAGTTCACAGAGTTCTTCACCGATGGTATGACGATTGACTATCAATCGCAAGTTGCAGGCGGCAACCCGGTCACACACCAGCTTACGCGACTGGCAAATGCCACAGGGATTGTCAGTACCTTCAACTACTACACCGGAGCAGATGCTCGAGCCGGACTTCTTAAAAACATCACCATCCCCACGGGGAACTCTGTCACATTCTCCTACGTGGCGGGCCCAACTGTCTCCCTGGTTAACAGCGTCCAAGATTGGGGTGGTCGCGTCTGGACGTTTCAGTATGATTCTGGCGGATATCTCACGACGTATATGGGCCCATCCGGCTGTATTACCAAATATGGATACTCCCTTGCCGGCGGTACGGTTACTCAAATCCAGACCATTACGGATCCACGGGGCTATACAGCGACCTACAGCTACGACGCCACAAACCGGGTTGTGTCCATAGCCAACGGTGGGGCAGTTCTGACTTACACGTATAACACCCTTCAGACAGTTTATACGGCACCATCTGGCGCCAAGACAACATATGACTTCAACACTGACAATTTGTTGACTGATGTAAAATGGCCGACTGGAATGATTTCGACCTACACCTATACTGGTCGAATATTGAGCAAAACCCAAATCCAATCTGGCACGATTTACAGCGTAACGTACGATCAGACTCTCTGGTACATCACGGCGTCAGACGACGCACTTGGCAATCGCACGACGTTTCAGTACGACTCCTTTGGCAACCTGACCACTCAGACTAATCCGGATGGCGGCGTCTGGACGTTTGCCTATGCTTCGCCTTCCACAAGGCGAAAGACTGGCCAGACGGATCCTCTTGGTCGTCGATCCACCTTTACCTACACTGGCGACGGGTATCTGAGTTCAGCTACCGATCCTCGCGGACTCAAAACAACGTACAACTATGACTTCGCTGGTAATCTTGCCAGCATGGTCGCGTCAGACGGTGGGATATGGTCCCACACGTACGAGACCCTCAACCGCCTGGAATCGTCTACTGATCCACTTGGTCGCACAACGTCATACACCTACAACGAGAACGATAAAGTACTCTCCGTGACAGACCCGACTGGCGCTGTGATGAACTACCATTACTCTGGTGGCAATTGCATGTTGGCCTACTCATTTGACGCACTCAACAACAGGAATACGTTCACCTATGGCCGATACGGCAAACGACTGACCGCGCAAGATGCTAACAGCAAATTTACGACCTACTCGTATGACAATATGGGTTACTTGGTCTCGGTGATGGACGCGATGGGCAACGTTACGTCCACTGTCTACACGTCTGCCGGTCTAAAAAATGCCGACATCGATGCCCTCGGCAACGCAACCACATATTCCTATGACACCAGCGCCAGGCTTGTTACGGTAATGGATGCGCGAGGGAATATTTCCACGACCACATATGACGCCAAAAATGTCACCGCTACTGTTGACGCTCTTGGAAATGCAACCAGTTACACCTATGACGCCGTTGGGCGCAGAACTGCAGTCAAAGACCCTCTCGGGCACATAACTACTACAAACTATGACGTAGCCGGACAGGTAGTCTCGGTCATGGATGCTCTCGGAAATGTGACGAGTTAC
>JBDUAM010000418.1:0-4152 GCA_040004655.1 Chthonomonadales bacterium
TCCCCGAGATCAAGAAGTTAAGGGTGACCATGGATGGCAAACTCTATGAGGACGGCTACACTGGCGGTTGGGATAACATTGACGTACATACTTCGACTACTGCTTCCGAAAAGACTCCGTAGCCTTGCCACCCGGTCCCATCGGACTCTTCGACTCGGGAGTAGGCGGCCTCACTGTTGCCACTGAAATCCGCAAGGCATTCCCACAACAGACAGTAATATACATAGCCGATCAGTTCCACGTACCATATGGCGGTCGACCCGCGTCTGAGATCAAACAATTTGCGGGCGGTATTAGTCGATTTTTGGCGAACAGCGGCTGCGAAATGATAGTTATGGCTTGCAACATCTCTTCCGCCACGGCCCTTGATGAAGTTCGACAAGAGCATCCGAACCTCTCCATTTTTGGAGTCGTGCAGCCTGGCGCTCGCGCTGCAGCAGCAGACACTCGAAACAACAGCATTGGTGTGCTTGCTACGCTTGGCACTACGAACACTCGAGAATACACTCGCCATATTTCCCTTGCGAATCCAGATTGCCAAACTACAGAGGTTGCCTGTCCAAGATTTGTCCCGCTGGTGGAATCGGGGCAGACCGGTACGGCTGGCGCAGTTCATGCTGCCACCGAATACCTTACGCCACTTGCCGAGCAGGGGTGCGACACCATTATCCTCGGATGCACTCACTATCCCTACTTGATGCCTGCTATCCACACCGCCGCCAGAGACCTCTTTTCGGAGATGCCCCGATTCATTGATCCTGCCAAATATCTGGTGCACGATCTGGGACTGTTGGTGCCTAGCGTCAATCCACAATCCCCAGCTAACCGATTCTACACGACAAGCGATCCTGTTCAATTTAGACTTCAGGCGGGAGTGTTAGAGCCATCGTTGGAAGGCGATTTCAGCGCATTGACCTGGAACAATGGAATCCTTGAAGTCGGTTCCTAGTTGGCTTCTGGGACTTTCTTTATTGCTATTTATTCAACATTAGAAACCTGAAACGGTGATTCGCCATTATAGAGGTTGTCGCGTCTGCAATGCCCATAATTGACGCAGACTCGATGGTCCCATGAATAGATCGCCTGCCTGAATACTTGTCTAAGGTACTCATTCTTGCAATTTGATCGCGAATTGGCTATAGTGAACTCATGAAAATCGTGACTGCTGAAGCAATGAGAACCCTTGATCGCCGAGCCACGGAGATCGGAAGCATCCCCGGCGTAGTGCTGATGGAGAATGCCGGACGTGCCGTTTTCGAGGCGATTGTCGCGCGATACGGTTCCCTTCGGGGACGGGATGTGCAGGTTTTTTGTGGCACTGGCGCCAATGGCGGAGATGGATTTGTGGTCGCTCGGTACCTCCATCTTGCTGGAGCGTGGACCACTGTCTGTATCGCTGGGGACGTTGACCACATTACTGGCGATGCTCTCGTCCACTTCAAATCCATGCGACAGATTGGGATTGAACCGTGGCCAAGTCCATCGGGTCCGGTGTTCGTGAAGGTCGACGCTCTCCTTGGAACCGGAGCCAAAGGCGCGCCGAAAGACGAAACCGCCCAACTCATACAAAGAATTAATGCTGACCGTAGCCCCACTGTTGCTGTGGACATTCCGTCCGGAATCAACGCAACCACCGGCAGCTCTGAAGGTGACAGCGTTCGAGCAGCACTGACGGTAACTTTCGCGTATCCGAAGATGGGACTCTTCATGGGCGCTGGCGCGGATCATGCTGGCGAAATAATTGTCAAGGATATTGGTTTCGATTGGGATACCCTTGAAAACGAAAGCCCATATGAATGGCTGCAGGCACGAGAACTTTCAGAACTTCTGCCTCGAAGACCACGGGATTCCAATAAGGGAATGTTCGGGCACGTTCTGGTTGTGGGTGGATCAAAACAGATGGGCGGTGCGCCCGTCATTGCGGCTTATGCAGCTCTTCGCACCGGTTCAGGACTTGTCTCCGTCGGTTCTGTAGAAAGTGGACACGGCTGTCCGCCGCCGGAAGTAATGGTGACCAATTTGAATGGAAGGGCCGGCGCACTTGTTCCGGCGGACCTTCCGCAGTTGCTGAAAATGGCAGAACGAGCCGATGCGGTCTGTTTAGGACCCGGCATGGGGCAAGAAGAAGAGACACAATCTCTTATTCGGCAGTTCTTGCGCGAGTCGGATACTGTCGTTGTGCTGGATGCCGACGGCTTGAACGCTGTCGCAGCGGACCCGGCCTGTGTGCGAGAGCGAACTGCCGCAACAGTTTTAACGCCTCATCCGGGTGAGTGCGGTCGACTTCTTGGCATTACCGCATCTGAAGTCCAAGCGGACCGATTGAACGCTGTCCGATTGGCAGCCACAACCTATGGCGCAGTTGTCGCTTTGAAGGGTTCTCATTCCCTCGTCTGTGATGGCCGCATTGCCGATATGGAATCGCCGCCAGTCTCTGTAAACACGTCCGGGAATCCGGGTATGGCGAGCGGAGGTATGGGCGATGCTCTCACAGGAATCGTCGGATCGCTGCTTGCACAGGGGCTCGAACCCTGGGATGCCGCCTGCCTCGGTGTATATGTTCATGGTTCAGCCGGAGACAAAGCCGAGTGTGAAATTGGCGAGTCGGGCCTGATCGCCAGCGACCTCATCCAGCGAATTCCCGGGGTGATACGTCATCTGCAAAAGCAAAAGGAGTCGGAATGAAACGAAATATCTGGGCCATTTCGGGAGTCCTTGCCTGCTTCGCGGCGGCATCCATCGCGCAAACCCCTGCACCAAAGTCGTCGGGGCGATCCATCGTCATCTCGACGCCGGACGCGCTTGGCGCTGGTGGAGAGTTCCTCGTTCGGCCGCTGCCATCTGCGGATGCAAAGGGCCAGCCACCTCTGCCTCTTGGTCCATTCAAGGACAAAAAATTCACAGTCTCCATTGACCCCGAAACCCTTGGCAAAGCACCTAAACTGGCAATTGACGATTCCAAACGCGGTAATACCGCGATTGTCGATCTGCCTAAGTCGGACACCCTCGACCTCCATTCAACAGATTTCGACCATGTGCATCGCGTCGATGTGAAGGTCACCTACGAATCCAAACCTGTGGCAGTCGCGCAGGTAAGGTTGCAGTCGCAGGATGGCAAGGTTGACGTCTCAAAGACCATTGATCCGACGGCAAAGGGAACTGTTGCGTTCGACGACGTGCCGGTCGGCAAGAACAAGCTGACCGTGACCTACGGCGACAAGCTAAGTCAATCGCAGGACCTACCGGTTTCAACCGATCATATTGGTCCAACTATTTCAGTCAACGTGCCAGTCTCAAACAAAGTCAACACGTTGGATGTACCTGATGCAACTCCCGTTAATCCTGGTACGCCAGCTGTTCCCGCACAAACGGGCGCCACGGCAGCTCCGCCTGTTCGTGAACCAGATCATGGCAGCGGAATCGCCGGTTTGCTTGGCAGCGTAATAGGAATTGGAGTTGTCGGTGCAGGTATCTATTTCTTCTACAAATGGGCGCAGTCCGGCGGACTCGCAGCCTCGTTGAAGAAGGCGGGTATCGAAGTCTCCGGACCTGTTCCGCCGCAGGACCCGGCAGCGCCGTGGAACCCGAATGCACAGGCTGCGCCTGTAGTCATGGACCCGACTGTTTGCCAGTTCTGCGGCCAGAAGAAAGATGCAAATGGCAACTGTGCCTGTTCCGTAGGGGCTGGTGGCGCGCCGAACGCCTTTGCTTCTACGCCAGTAGTCTCAAATATTCCGAGATTGGTCGCGACGGCTGGCGTTCATTCCGGCAAGGTCATCCCGGTCGATCCCAGCGGACCACCGGTTACATTTGGTCGTGAAGTTGGCAACACGGTTGTTCTCGATAACGACACCACAGTCTCCCGACACCACGCGACACTTCGGTCGGAAGGCGGCTCGTTCATCGTTAAGGATGAAGGCAGCTCGAATGGCGTTTACGTGAATGGGGTTCGCATTTCGGGTCAGCAGACCGTTCGACCCGGCGATGATGTTCAGATTGGTAACACCCGTTTTCGGTTGGACCTGTAATCGTCTTCCCTCCACAAAGTAAGGAATTGACAGCTTGAGGTCTCGGGTTTTTGTAGGGACAATTTTCGGCGCTATCGGCGGATTCATCGGTTTCCTGATTCAGGAGATGCTTATTCGCCATGAC
>JBDUAM010000041.1:0-4145 GCA_040004655.1 Chthonomonadales bacterium
AAGGGTATAGGTGTCATTGAACCCGAGGAACTTGGTTATCCCTATCCCCTGCTTTTGCAGCAGGGACCGCATCTCTTCTTCGCCAATTCCTGGTTTCTTGAGAAGCTCTTCTGCGATGGTCCCTGAATATTCTGGATATACGCTGATCTGCCCGGAGGTCAGCGCGGCCCAGACAATTCCCGTGGCTCCGAGTCCCTGCTTGTGTGTTGCATCGACTCCTGCGACTTTCAGCGTCTGCTTGATCACCTCACCTAACACGTACGATTCGGTGAATTTCTTTGATCCAACGGTAACGGTCTGCGCGGAACTTGTTGCACAAGAGATCGCCGTGATTAAGAGGGCGAACAATAATCGTCTCATAGGAGGTCGAGCCCCCTTTGTGAATGTAGGAACTCGGTCACGAAGGTACTCGCGGGCATGGACTTCAGGTCTTCTAAAGTGCCGTTTTGAACGACAGCCCCCTGATTGAGAATGACAATCGTCTGGGCAAGATAGGCGGCTTCAGCCATGTCGTGAGTCACCAGAATAACTGTCTTGCCCAATTTTGCACAAATTGATTTCAGATCGTCCTGCAGCCCGGCGCGAACTAGTGGGTCAAGCGCACCCATCGGCTCATCCAGCAGAAGTAATTCAGGATCGAGCATCAGCGCCCGCATGATTCCCACACGCTGTCGCTGACCGCCGGAGAGTTCCAGGGGATATCGAGCCAACAGATCTACCGGGAAACGCACGAGTTGCGCGAGTTCAACCAGCCTCAGCCTGAACGATGTCTCCGTTTGACCTAAATATCGCGCCATCAGGGTGGCGTTTCGCTCTGCCGTTAGATGTGGAAATAGTCCGCCATCCTGATTGACATACCCGATCTTCTGACGCAACTTGATTGCAGTAGTCGGCGTCATCAGTTCATCAGCAATCTTGATAGACCCGGTTGTCGGCGGGATCAGACCCATAGTCAGGCGCAAGATGGTTGACTTTCCGCATCCACTCGGACCGATCAACGCAGACGTGATCCCAGTTTCGAAGTTTATATCTGTAGTTTCTAAAGCAACCTGATCGCCATACCGTTTAGACACACCACTCAATGAGATCATCGGGCACACCTCAATCCGAGAAACCCCTGTCGATACCCCGGGACATACCAGTTACGAAAACTCGGGCGTACAACTATCGGTGCAGACCCCCACGAACCGCCCTTGCACACAAAGTGTTTGCCGTCCATGTGATCGAGAGAATAGCCGTCATACGGAAACGCTTTGAATCCATCATATGGCAAAAATGGTGACGAAGTCCACTCCCAAACCGATCCCATCATACTTTGCGGGCCAACAGGCCCATTTGATCTTTCTACTGGTAGCGGTCCATCATTTCGAGCGCAACGGGCCTCCGAGGCACATGAAAAATCCAACGGTCCACGATTTGGTGACACGACCTGTTTTGCGGCCAATTCCCATTCCGCCTCCGTTGGTATTCGTAATCCGGCCCACCGGGCATAGGCATCCGCCTCAAACCAGCTTACGGATGTCACCGGCATATCGGCGGTTAGTTTTCGAATTCCAAACGGACCATATTCCCGATTGCCACAACTCCCGTCGACCCAATAATAAGGCGCAAAAACGTTTTCACTCCGACGCCAGGCCCAACCGTCGGCGGTCCAGAGTTTAGGTTTTTCGTACCCGCCATCGTCAACAAACGCTTGCCACTCCCCTACGCTGACCGGATATTTCTGTAACTCGAAATCACCGACATCAACAGAATGCGGATTTAACTCGTTGTCGTAAGATGTGAAACCGGAACTTCCCATCTCAAACGTTCCACCAGTTATTGGTAGTAATTGGTTCTCGTCACTAGACTGAGACGGAATTTCGATAGGGCTTGGCGCACCAGACTCTATGTGCTGATAGCGCGTTGCAAGTTGCAGCAATTCCAGAATTGTCTCCTGATGCTGACATTCGTGCTGAGCCGCAAACATCCATGCGTATCCGCCTCGAATCAGTTCATTGTCTGATTCCAGATAAACGGAACCAAGCGCTTCCAGAACCGCGCGGCGGGTCTGATCGAGGTAACACAATATCTCTTCGCGATCAGGCAAATGAACCCTATTCTCTTTAGGATTATCCGGAACGTTGGCAAAAAGATAGCTTAGTCTCGCGTCACGGGGCGACCTACCGAGAGCATTAACAATTGACCAGACTTCTTCAGTCATACCGATGTGCCCGAAATGCCACCCCACGGGGCTGTAGAAGTCGTGGAGCCGGGTGGTAAGCATACTTTCAGGCACGAGGTTGAAAAGGTCTAGCGTGCGTTGACGGGTTTCCCCGAGTAGTTGCCGAAGTTCTTCTTTTCGCGTGTCAAAACTCACGTCGTTGATCCTTGCAGAAGGTGAACTCCAAACCACCAGTTAGGATCAAACCACGATTCCTGAATGTCCAGGTCTGCACCGAAACAAATTGCCTCCAACATCTCAGGCGTATATTTGTGACTATACTCTGTCAGGATGTATTCACCCTGTTCAAAATCATAGAATTGTTTGAGCGTGTTAAAACAAACAGTTTGAGGGATTGTTGAAATTAGACGCATTTCAATCCGAGAGGTAGCCGTCACAAACGGAGCCTCATGCCGAAACCTAGACAGGTCAAAATTGCCGTTCAACTCCTCATTCACTCGCCTGAGTATATTCAAGTTGAATTCTGCAGTGACTCCCGCGCAATCGTTATAAGCCGCATATATGAGATCCGGATCTTTCGCCATGTCTGTGCCCAACAAAAAGCTGTCACCGGGTCGCATGGCCTTTCGGATCAACTTGAGGAATTCAACCGATTCTTCTTGTGTAAAGTTGCCGATGTTGCTCCCGAGCATGACAAACAATGCTGGACCAGATTCAAGCAAAATTTCGTGCAGCCTTTCAAGGGCATCCGTATATTCACTGGATATTGCGATCACAGAAAGCCGATCATATTGGGTCAGCAAATCCGCGGCAGATTGAACTAACATCTCGTGGGAAATATCGATAGGGAGATAATGAACAGCAGGTTGCTGATTCAATGCCGCTCGAAGAAGCAGGTGTGTCTTTCGGCTGCTACCACTCCCGAATTCAATGATCGTTGCAGGATTTCCAGCCGCCTCAATCATATTTGCAGCGTGGTTTTGTAAAATGGACTCTTCGGTTCGAGTTAAATAATATTCAGGAAGATCGCAAATCTGTTCAAAGAGTTGAGAACCAAAATCGTCATAAAAAAAACGACAGGGCAATCGTTTTGGAGTTGAGTTCAATCCCTCAAGAATCACATCGCCTATTTTCTGCCGATGGTAATTCGCAAGGTCAATACACTTAAACCGCGATGAGATTTGTGGGTTTGGAGTTACAAACGTCCCCTGGTCACGATTTACCAGCCCCATGTACCGCTCTCCCCTTTAAATGGGCCAACAATATTACTTGTAATCCAGCCGCCGTAGAACTCGCCTGGTTGAGGCGTCACCCGCTCGCCATTTACAAAACACACATCTACTCGACCTGCATAAACAGCGACGTGGTCCTGAATGTCATGGAATGCCTTGTTCGGATTCGGATATCCCCACGCTGCATTCAAGGATGTCTTGCCATTCCATAGGATGGAATAGTACTGTGCCATCCCCTTCCACTCGCAAAATGAAGAGCCGGAAGCTGGCACAAGGCTACCTGCTAGGAATGCATTCATTGGAATGTAGTATACCGGAGGATGAGACGTCTCCATTACGCGAAAGGAACTGTTAACGGCAGCAATTTCAGTTCCATTGAATTCGATACGAATAGCGCCTTCAAATAGTTCTAATCTGGGAGGTCGAGGATAATCCCACACGGACTCCTGCTCCTCACCCGGTTCAATTCGTTTCAATTGTGAACTCCAATCCTACGTTACCGTCGTAATTGCGTCATCACGGTAAACTTACTACAACAAACATCCAAAAAACTCCCACTAAGGAAAAAAAATGCGGTTCGACCTGAATCGAGCCAGACGTGATACTCCAGGCTGTAAGTTCGTAACCCACCTGAACAACGCTGGAGCATCCATGCCAACATATGCCACAGTTCGCGCCATCAGCCAATATCAAACGGAAGAGGCTCGATACGGCGCTTACGAGACCTATGCCCGCCACACAGAAGAATT
>JBDUAM010000039.1:0-14038 GCA_040004655.1 Chthonomonadales bacterium
CGCCAAACTTGAACAATATCCGGGGCATGTTTATGGAGGTTCGGTTCCAGCCGTACATGAAGATCTACGCTGTATTCGGATGCCCGACACTTACCCCGAGTCAGATGAATATCTCGCCAGTTGATAATCTGCCACTCAACCAGTATGGTTCTTATGCCTATGGTTATGGTGGAATTGGCGCCGGCTGTGGCGCAAGCCCCACGGGTGGATCCATGGCGCCATTGGAGCTATTTGTGCGTCAGGTTCCGTTCCTCTATCCAGGAGTATTCAACTATGTCCTGGCTACGAACTGCGACCCCGCCCAGTTCTATCCAGCTGGTCAGAACTTAGCGTCAGTCCAAAAGCCAAGCAGTGTGGGAATTGCGTTCTGCAACTCTTACGGCGCACATCAGGGCTTTCGTGACGCTGACATTATTCCCGCTGCGGTGGGTGGTAATGGAAAGCTGGAGATAGGCGCAACTTACGCTGTATTCGTAGACGGTCATGCGAAGTACTTCACGGGTAAGTTCCAGGACCTCGTGAAGATAGCGCTCCCAAATCCGAACTAATTAGAGGATGGAAACATCATGAAATCAGAAGTTAGTCCGGTAGTTATTGCCATTGCAATTGTCCTGGTGGTGATTGTAGGTGGTTTCTGTCTTTGGAAATTCACGGGTGGCAAGACGTTCAGCAAAGATGAAGCCCAGGGTCGCCTTGAAGTTAAGGCAATTGACCCTTCAAAGCTAAACATGAGCACCAAGTAGTTCAGGTGGTGCCGTTAAAAAAGGGAGCGCAATGGAGCGCTCCCTTTTTTCTGTGCCTGGCCATCCAAAAACGGCCAATAATTGCACTCGTGCCAACTCAATGCTATAATTGTGAAGTATATTTGTCTGTCATACTGGTCGCTTTTAACCCCGGAGGCTTATCTCCATGATCCACGCTCGGCAAAACGTCCCCTCCAACCCTCCCGCACGCAGAACCAGTGATATCATTGGCCTCTGTCTCTTCTTCTTCGGTGCTGCTTCCTTGCTCTGGCTCACGCTGCCACAGAATGGAGTTTTACCCGGAGCGTTGGAAATGGTGCTGAGGATGATCGCCGGAACGGGCGCATTTGGGATTCCGCTCATTTTCATGTTTGTAGGTTCGATGTTCCTCGTGGGATTTGAGCGATTACAATTCTCCCACTCCACCTACGGGACACTAATCTTATTCACAACGTATTGCATATGGCGACACGTTGTTACTCCTATTGATGCTGGCCTCATTGCTAAAGCGCCTCCGGGATTTGACGCCGCTTTCTTTGATTCACATGTGATGGTCGCGGGCGGATACATAGGGGCTCTGCTCGGAACACTCTTCATAAAACTTCTTGGCAACGCAGCTACCTATTTACTTCTCATACTATTGACCTCGGTTTCGGCTGTGCTCTTGTTTGATCGACCGTTCATCGAACTTCTCAAACAGTTGAAGAAGCCCGCCGACGCAGGATTTTCGGTTGCAAAAAAGGGCGCCATCGCAGCGAAGGATAAGGCGGGCCAGATTCGGGAGAACAGAGCAAATCGGGCGGTGGCGGAGACGAATTCCGATGACGAGCCGCCCACCGTAAAGCGTCAGAACCGATTCCTGGCTGTACGAAAGAATTCTATTCCAAACGATGATGAGATTGAGACACCAATTCCAGGTGAGTTCGCCGCTCGACCGGTCACCCCTAAGCGCGCGGGAGCCAGGTTCGAACAAATTCAACCTGCAACCAAAATGGATCAGCTCGCCCTGAATGTCGACATCGCAAGCGCGGATGGCTTCAAGTTGCCGGGCATCAAACTACTTCGAGAATCACCACCACCAAACAAACGCTCCAAGCAAGAAAACGACGAAAAGATTAGAGTTCTGGAGCTTACACTGGATCAGTTTGGTATCGGCTCCAACGTGGTAGAGATTGCGAACGGGCCGAGCATCACCCGCTATGAGATTCGGCTTGCGCCCGGCATCAAAGTGAATAAGATCGTCTCTCTGGCTGATAATCTCGCGATGGCACTTGCCGCGCAGGACGTTCGCGTGGAAGCGCCGATCCCGGGTAAGAGCGCTATTGGCGTTGAAGTTCCAAATGCTATTCCGTCCATAGTCTCCCTGAGGGAGTGCCTAGATACAACCGAGTTCTGGAATGCACCCAGCAAGCTAACCATCGCGCTCGGCAAAGACGTAGCGGGTATTAACCGATACACAGACCTTGCGCGCATGCCTCACTTATTGGTCGCGGGTAGTACGAACTCGGGCAAGTCGGTTTGTCTAAATGTAATCATTGCCTCCCTGCTCTATAGGGCAACACCTCGAGATGTGCAATTCCTGATGATTGACCCCAAACGCGTGGAGCTCAGTCTCTGGGATGGTATTCCCCACCTGATGCACCCGGTGGTGAAGGATGTTAAGCAGGCGGCAGGGATATTCCGTGCAGCTCTGAAGGAGATGGATAGGCGATACGACCTCTTCTCCCAACTTGGCACTCGAAACATGGAAGGCTACAACCAGAAGGTCTCCGAAGAAGAGCGACTGCCGTTCATCGTGCTGATCGTCGACGAGCTCGCCGACTTGATGATGCAGCAGGGCGCAGAGGTGGAACAGAGTATTTGCCGATTGGCCCAGCTTGCTCGCGCGACAGGAATTCACCTCGTGGTCGCTACACAGCGACCATCTGTGGACGTCATCACCGGTCTCATAAAGGCGAATATCTCCAGCCGAATATCGTTCGCGGTATCAAGTCAAATTGACAGCCGGACTATCCTCGACATGGCTGGCGCCGAGCGATTGATCGGTCGTGGAGACATGCTCTTCCTACCCATCGACGCCTCTAAACCGATGCGAATTCAGGGTTGCTACCTGTCCGAAACCGAAACGAACGATCTCGTGAACTTCCTGAAAGAGCAAGAGAAGCCGAAGTTTACGATCACACCACTGGAAGTACCAAGCTATTCTGGCGGGTCGGGACGTGGTGCGAGCCGTGAAGATGACGGTGACGACGATGAGTTGTTTGAAAGCGCCGTACGTCTTGTGGTAACAAATGGGCAGGCAAGCACCAGTATGCTTCAGCGTCGATTTAAAGTGGGTTATACGCGTGCTGCCCGTTTGGTCGACCTGATGGAAGATCGCGGAATTGTTGGCGCGCTGGATGGAGCTAAACCGCGAGAAATTCTGAAGAGTCGCGAGGAGATTGAACGGATGTTTATGCCCGATTTCGGAGATTAGCGACTGCGCCGGGCACCAATTTTACTTCTTTTTATTTAGATAATCCGCGAGCTGGTCTGCGTCTGCTTTCACCCAGATCGGGTTGATGGTCAGAGTACCAACGTATAAGTTCTCCATGATTGCGCAGGTAATTGTCTCACTATTGATCAGGAACACAAGTTTCTCTCCTGCATGCACCCGCGAGAACTGCCAGTATCGAGATTTGCCTTCATCGGTAAGATCGAGATTTACGGAATAGTACTTTTTTTGCCGGAATGAATCGTAATGCTCATCCACGCTCGCCCCGCTGAAACTCTTGTCATCTAAAACTGCCGGGCAATTCTTGAAAATTTCATCCATTGGCACTACGGCGCCGGAATTCACAGAGTGGGTTGCTCCGGGATTACTCGAACCACGATCTCTCTCTTCTGGAGTCTGTTCAGCGCTCGACTTCTGCCCAGAATCTGCTGACTCATCCTGCTCGTCCTTGTATCTCAGCTGCCAGGAATGGTTCGATTCGCGCGCCTCGTACTTGTGCGAGAAATTCATCCTGTCCTTATTTTGCAGACCGAGTACAGCCAGGCCGGTGCGAGAAGCCGTAATGTTCGGCCATTTCACACTGTTCATGGAGTTTGTGTGGACGGAGTCATACGCGTACCATGCAGCAGCCAGAGCCAGAGCCACGTAGATCAGCTTGCGCGTACCTTTTTCCCGAATGATGCGTCCGTAGGCCGAAGGCTTTCGCGCGTATAAGGAATTGTCTTCTTGAACCGCCATTATCTAACCTCTCATGCGTGCAGCACACGCTTCAGCGCGGCCAGCAGCAGTTCTACATTTCGCAGTCTCGCAGAATCGCCCATCAACCCGATTCGCCAGATTTTGCCTTTGGCAGCCCCGAGGCCGCCGCCAATCTCAATTCCGTATTCGCGTAATAATCGGCCGCGAACTTCCATATCGGCAATGCCATCCGGAACCTTCACGCTGTTGAGCATGGGCAGCCTAAATCCAGCCTGTGCGAAGGGTTCAATTCCCATCTCAACCAGCCCATTAATCAACACGTCACTTGCGGTTCGATGTCGTTCAAAGCGCGCTTCAAGTCCCTCTTCGTCAATCTCCAGCAACGATTCTCGAAACGCCAGCGCCATGTTGGTGCTGATGGTGTGGTGATACATGTGATCGCCAGACCAGTAATTCTTGAGCAGATTGATATCGAGATACCAGCTCTGCGGAGCAGATTTCCGCGCCTTGATAGCCTCAATCGCACGATCAGAGAAGGAGACCGGAGCCATACCCGGCAGGCATCCCATACACTTCTGCGTGGCGGAGTAGCAAGCGTCCACTTGGTTCTTATCCAACTCTACGGCCATCCCGCCCAGCGATGTTACCGCATCCACCACAAACAGCGCGCCAAGTTCTCGGGCAAGAGCTCCGATCGGGGCGAGGGGAGAGGCGGTTCCTGTTGAAGTCTCCGCATGAACACACCCTATCAACTTGACCTTACCCAGAATTGCGGATGCAGCCTCGCGCATCGGTCCAGGTAATACAGGCGTCCCCCACTCAAAATCGACCTGCGTGACATTCGCGCCGCAGCGTCGCGCGATCTCCACCATACGTCCGCCGAAAAATCCGTTCACGCCAATTACTACGTTGTCGCTCGGCTCCAGCAGGTTGGTCAAGCAGCACTCCATGCCTGCCATTCCAGTTCCGGTAAGGGGCAGAGTGAATTCGTTGGCAGTGCCAAACACAGTTCGCAGCTTAGCCATGATTTCCGGCATGATAGTAAGGAGTTCAGGGTCGAGGTAACCGATAGGTGGTCGACCAACAACTTCCAGCACTCGACCTGAAACGCTGGACGGGCCGGGGCCGAGGAGTACACGTGGGAATGGGAGGGAGGACATATAGAGGCTCCAGAAAGTTGACGATTGGATAGATTATGACACGTTCGGGAGCGGTTGTTAAAAGCGATTGGCCAGTGGTCTTAGTTGCAAGGAGTGGTTAATCTGGCTGGTATTAAGCTAAATCAATCAATTTTAAGATTGAATGCCTTGCGAGGTGGACCTGTGTAGAGACCCGGTTTGACCTTTTCGCCCTCTTTGAGGCCGCTGGCAATTTCGGTATAAGTATCTCCAACGACACCAGCAACAACTTTACGTGGCGTATAGGTCTCCGTGATTTTGCCGTCCTTTGTGGTCTGCGTAACGACTTGTACCGTTGCGTTTGCTCCGTCACCCTGAACGGCATCTTTCGGGACGCGGATTACGTTTTCTCGTCGACTAACAACAATCGTACACTTGGCGCTCATACCTGGTCGCAACCGAATATCTGGCTTACTCACGATGATTTCGACCGGGAACTGTACGACACCATTTGTGTTCACTTGCTGGCCACTGGCATCGGTTGCGAACTTCGCCGCTGTAGCCACCTTGTTTACCATGCCGGGGAATGAAACACCTTTCACCCCATCGATGGTCAGTTCAACGGGCAGCCCTTTAGCAACTTTGTGTACATCTACCTCGTTGATAGACATCTTTACGAGCATCTTGGAGAGATCAGATATCTGAACAATCTGCGTCCCGTTGGAGAAAGAGCCGGTTCCCGGCGTCACGAGCTCGCCCTCTTCAATGTACTTGCGAGTGATTACACCCGACATGCTGGCGACAAGTTTTGTATCTGCCTGGTGAACCTGATTCTCTCGGAGCTGGTTCTCAAGTTGAACAACTGCGGCCTTTGCAGCTCGAACATCATCGATGCGCATTGTGTCTTGCTGCACACCTTGCTGAGCAAATTTGAGTTGCGCCCTGGCTTGCTTCACGGCGGCTTCGGCAGCCAGCAGGTCATCATTCTTGACTTTGATGGCGCTTCGATTTGTCATGGCGCGGTTATACGCCGCCGTCATCTCTTTAATATGATTTTCTGCCGACGCAATTTCAAGCCGATTCTGCTCGCTGATCAGCTCCAGTTTCTTCTTGGCTTGCTCATAGCGGGACTTAGCGCCTCCGAGATCGGATTCGGCGGTGTCGACCACCAGTTGCGAAACGAAGCCCTTATCCAGCAGCCTCTTCTGACGTTCCAGGTTTTTTCGAGAGATATCTACGGAGATTCGCGTTTCGTCTGCACCACTCTGCGCAGCAACGATGGCCTGGGGATGCGTTGCAGATTTGAGCAAGTTGAGGTTGTCTTTAGCTGTCTGAAGTCCTGCCTCTGCCGAAGCTACATCGCTGGCAGTGAGGTTCGGCTGAGAGCGATTCTCCTCACGGGCGGAATTCAGTCGGGCTTCGGCCGATTTAAGCGCCTGTTCAGCCTGTTTGGTGGTGGAGACAGTCTGATCCTTCTGATAGCCAACACCTCGAATCGCCTGCTCGTATCGAGCGCGCACGGCGTCGAGTTGAGCGCGAATCTGTTCCACCTGGCTGTTGATTTCTGTAGGATCGATGTCGGCGAGAGCCTGTCCGGCCGTAACGTTTGCGCCTTCATCAACGAAAAGTTTAGAGAGTCGACCGCCGACCTTGGACTTCACTTCCACTTTGCGGAGGGCTTCAATAGAGCCGGTCTCCGTGACGATAATTTCGACTCGACCCTTGGTGGCGACCAGAGCCTTCGAAGGTTCCTCAGTCGTTTTGGTGAGGGACTTGTAGCTCGCATAACCGAAGTAGAGGACAATTGCTGTGGGGATACCGCACCCGAGGAGAAGTTTCTTATTCATAGCACTGTTGACAATGACGAACCCAGGCCCTCGGCGGTTTCACTGAGTGCGGTGACCAGCAACACGCCGACCGGATTTACTTCTTAGGAGGAGCGTTTTTGAGCATCGCAAGTATCTCGGGTTTGTCTTTAGCGTACTCTTGCGCTGTCTCGCCATTGTTACCAACAGCATTGACGTTTGCGCCGGCGTCTACAAGCACTTTCACAACATCTGCCCTGTCGTTCATCACGGCCCACATGAGGGGAGTCCAGCCATCTTGACCCCGAGCATTGACGTCGGCATGGTGATGAACCAGCGCCTTCAAGATGTTCACGTTGCCCTTGTAAGCCGCGAGCCAGAGTGCAGAATGTCCTTCCCGATCGCGGTTGATTAGAGATGCGCCGGAGTTGAGAAGTGTCGTCGCAGTCTGCGTATCGCCTGCCTCTGCGGCTTTCAGCAATGCCTTGCCAGCCCGAAAACTGGGCGAGAGAATAAGAAAGATGATAATACCGATGATCCATGCGCCTGCAAAGATTCCGGCAATGAATTTTCCAAGAGTCATTTTCGACCTACCCCTTTTCGGCGCGACTATTCGCATAGTCGATATAACGCGAATGCTTGAGCCGCTGCGGCAAGCGCAGCAGTCTCGGTGCGAAGTACATATTCCCCGACCGACACTATTTTTGCACCGTGTTCCCTTGCAATCTCGATCTCCGGCGACGACCATCCACCTTCAGGACCAACATATAACGCGACTCCTGCGGACCAACTTCTGACCAATTCAGTTTTGAACCCAAGAAGCGGTTCTCCGGTTGGATCAAGAAGCAACTTCATGCCCGCTTGCGATTGAATGGATTCACGAAACTTTGCTGGCAAAGCAACTTCTGGTGGAATAGACCTGTGCGACTGTTCTGCCGCATTCACGCTGATTGCCTGCCATCGAGTTCGCTTGTCTTCGGCGGCTTTCTGGTCAAGCCTGACGATTGTTCGCTCCGTTAAAAGGGGTATAAACCGGCTCGCACCGATCTCGGTACCATGCTGAATGACTTCTTCCAACTTGTCACCCTTGCCAATGGCCTGTGCGACCGTTATCTTCAAGTCAGGTTCCGGAGGTAATACCGCACGGTCAACTCGTCGAAGCACAAGTTCTTTGCCCTGTGTAGACTCGACTTCAGCTACCCATCCTTCACCCAATCCGTTGAGGAGAATGATATTCTCGCCAACCTTGACCCGGAGCACATTCAACAGGTGATGCGCGGAAGCCGATTTCAGGGTGATGAGTTCCGATTTAAGCAACTCGGGTGAGAGAAAATGGTGTCGATACTGCATCAATCGGTCTCTTATGAATCGGTAGTAATAACGTATTATAGCCCCTTTCGATGGCCTGTGGAGCGGTTTTGGCTGTCAGGGCAAGGTATTATTATAACTAATGTTTGCGGCAAGCCTATGCGCTGAGATAATGTTACCACTCCTGAAAGGCGCCAACAGCTGAGGGTTAGTCCCACCGACTCTCAACCTGTTCCATTCGCAGACATCGGAAGGCGCACCTTGAGTTCGACCCGAACAAATCGCCCATCGAATGACCGGTTTACCCCTCGCCTGTTTACGTGCCTGAAGTCTTACACCCTCCAGGATTTCACCTCTGACCTGATCGCAGGGCTCACCGTCGGACTGGTCGCGCTGCCCCTCGCCATGGCATTTGGGATCGCAAGCGGCGTCAGTCCGCAGTCCGGGATTTACACCGCGGTAGTCGCGGGATTTATCATTTCCGCTCTGGGTGGATCAAAGGTACAGATCGGCGGACCGACCGGCGCGTTTGTCGTCATCGTCGCTGGGATCATCGCGAAGCATGGTCTCTCTGGACTTCTCATGGTCACGCTCATGGCAGGTGCCATGCTGGTGGTGATGGGATTCACCGGGCTTGGGTCCGCCGTGAAGTTCATTCCTCGACCCGTCACCATCGGATTTACCAACGGAATCGCGCTGCTAATCGCCTCCACGCAGATCAAGGATTTTCTTGGACTCAACACCCCTGCCGTCCCGAGCGAGTTCATTGGTCGAATGCGGATGCTATTCGCCCACCTCGACTCCATCAATTTGCCGACCATGCTTCTGGCCGCAACATCGCTAGCCGTCATCCTGCTCGTGCCGAAATTTGTGAAGCGTGTGCCGGGTTCTATCGTGGCGCTCATTGGGGGAACAGTGGTTTCGGCGCTCTTCCACCTCAACGTGGCGACCATTGGGTCCAAGTTCGGCGGAATACCCACCGGGTTTCCGCACTTTGCGATTCCAGAATTTCGTTCTGACCTCATTGTGCCACTGCTTCCCGCTGCTTTCACGGTTGCTATGCTGGCTGCCGTCGAGAGCCTGCTTTCGGCAGTCGTCGCGGACAGCATGACCGGGGACAGGCACAACTCCAATGTCGAACTGATCGCGCAGGGAATCGCGAACATGGTGACGCCTCTCGTTGGCGGTATTCCGGCAACGGGAGCCATCGCCCGAACGGCGACCAATGTTCGTTCCGGCGCCAAGACACCTGTAGCCGGAATCATTCATGCGATTACGCTTCTGCTCATATTGCTGGTGGCAGCGCCGCTGGCCCGGTTTATTCCGCTCGCGACACTCGCCGCTGTCCTCTTCGTGGTTGCCTACAACATGGGTGACTGGAAGGAAGTCGGCAATATCCTGAAACTCTCGAAAGCGGATATTGCGGTTTGGATGGCCACTTTCGCGCTTACTGTTTTCGCGGACCTCACCATCGCGGTGGAAGTAGGGATCGCTCTCGCGGCACTGCTCTATATCCACCGGATTGCGCAGACTACCACCGTCTCGGTTGTCACGCCCGAGTATATTGAAGAGGGTCGACAGCACAGCCTTCAGGGTCAGGAAATCCCGCCTTACATCACCATTCTGCGCATTCATGGTCCATTTCTCTTCGGTACGACAGACAAACTCGAAGACCTGACGTATGAAATTCCGGAGTTCAACCAGATCGTTTTACTGCGTATCCGAAATATGAATGCTATGGATGCAACGGGGTTGCACGCTCTGGAAGTCTTCAGCGATCATTTGAAGAGATCGGGACGAACCCTCATCATCTGCGGAGCTCGCAACCAACCCGGTCGACTGCTAACGAAGTCGGAGTTTGTTGAACACATTGGCCCGGACAACAATCAGCCCCACGTTTTCGCCGCGCTTGAGCGGGCCAGAATAGTACATGAAGCTATGTCCGCTTCGGGTACCATCATTTCTAATCCCTAACTGGACCCCAATTTCAACAACACGCCATATGGAGCCTCGATGACCTATACGCAGGAGTACCTTTCTCGCCTCAAGGGGCTAATCGACGAAGTGCAGAGTGACGAGGTGGATCAGTTTATCGATCTCCTCGACGATGTTTGGAAGAATAATCGACGTGCGCTGTTCATGGGCAACGGCGGCAGTTCCGCCACCGTCAGCCACATGGTCAACGACTTTCAGAAGTGCATGCACCTGGAGTGCGGTCGACCCATGCGCACCCTCTGCCTCTCAGACTGCACGCCGCTTGTTATGTCGTGGGCGAACGACACGGAATACTCCAACATCTTTCAACCCCAGGTCGAATGTTGGGCAGAGCCTGGTGACCTGGTGATCGGAGTGAGCGGCAGCGGCAACTCGGAGAATGTGATCCGGGGGATCGTCCGAGCGAATGAACTTGGCGCCAATACCTTTGGCCTCGCAGGTTACGACGGCGGACGATTGGTCGAGCTCTCAAAACACTCCATCCACGTGAAGAGTTTCAGTATGCAGCAGGTCGAGGATATGCACACCATTCTATTCCACATTGCATTTAGCGCGGTTCGAGATAGGAACGTTTTGAAGCCATGACAGAGAGATTGGGCGTGGATGGCAAGCGCAGATGCATCTTTGTTGATCGCGATGGAGTTCTTAATCAGGAGAACGACGCCTACATTAAGTCACCAGATGACCTGATTCTCTTTCCCAACGCACCAGCGTCCGTTCGCAGAATGAACGAAGCCGGGTTCATGGTGATCGTGATCTCAAATCAGTCCGGCGTGGGTCGAGGACTTTTCACCGAACAGGACCTGACGAACGTCCAGGGCAAGCTGACCCATGCAGTCGAGGTCGAACGCGGCAAGATAGCCGCGCTCTACCACTGCCCGCATACACCGGACGCAGGCTGCGATTGCCGAAAGCCGAAGCCGGGAATGATTCTGCAAGCCGCCGCCGAACATAATATAGACCTTGCATCCAGCTACATGGTCGGCGATCGGTCTACAGACATTCAGTGTGGCTTCAATGCCGGAGTTACCACCGTACTTGTCCTGACGGGCAAGCATGAGTGGGTTGTGATGGAAGATGAACCCATCGATCCGATTTGCACAGCCAAGGATATTTCCGCGGCAGTCGACTGGATCCTCACCAGGCCATAGGGTGTTCCCATGGCGAGATTAATCAAATGAAAAGTCGATCATCCTACATCGGATTTACCCTGATCGAGTTGCTCGTCGTCATCGCGATAATCGCGATTCTTGCAGCAATCCTCTTCCCTGTGTTTGCTCAGGCTCGCGAGTCTGCGCGAACCACTCAGTGTTCCAGCAACATGCGACAGCTTGGGCTTGCGCTCGCCATGTATCGCTCTGATTCCGATGAGGTATGGTGTCCAGCAGTTCAGTATTCTCCGCTAGCTGGCTTTGCCCCTCAGCAGACCTGGTTCGGGTATGACAACAATAATACTCCAATCGAAGGTGGGTTCTACGGGCATATCTACGAGGCTGCAAAGAATCCGATTCGGCCCGGCAGCGTCGACCCCTATTTGAAAAATGATGGAATTAAACGATGCCCCAGCATGCCAAATGTATGGCAGAGTGGGTATGCAGCAAACTGGTTCTGCCCGGGTTTCCCGAGTTCTTATTTCCCTAACGAATACAGCCCGATGGCCCGCACGATGACCGCCGCACCAGACGGTTCGACCATCACCACTGGCGCCAAGGACTCTGAGGTTGAGCGCCCATCAACAACCATGGTCGCGTGGGAGCACTTTGCTCGCGCGCCGGTCTGCAATTTCTTGCAACAGGTCGACTGGGTGACGTCGCCGCCAACGGGTCCGGGATTTGAGGGGTTACAGGATCACTTCAAGTTTCTGCATCGAGATGGCTGCAATGTTCTCTGGGCCGACAGCCACATGAAGCATATGCGCTACGGCAGCCTGCGTCGATGGTATTTCAACTGCAACCAGAGCCAGTTCCCGCAGTCGAATTAATCTGCAGGAACTGGCTGATTTCCTACTTCTTGTACAACATCTCCAACTCATCCAACTTCGGTTGGACCACTTTCAGCGCGTCGCTGACGAATGCTGGATCCTTTATGTCGATCCCCAGGAACTTCTTGAGCAGAACCGTTGGTTCCGCGTCGAAACCATTTCTCACGAGGTTGAGGTACTTCGGGACGAAGGCTGACGGGTCCTTTTGGTATAGCTCGTAGTACTTCAGGGCCAACATCTGCGCGAAGACGTAGTTCACGTAGTACATCGGCTGATCAAAGAAGTGATGGACCAGCAGCCACTCGTTGCTCAATTCCGGATGCTTCTCAAACCAGATGGAGAACCTGCTGCCAATAGCTTTGGTCATGGCGTCAAAGTCGTCCGCTGATTTCAGTTTGCCTTCGGTCACGCCGTCGTACATCCCCTGCTCTTCGGCCGCCTGTCGCGCAATCGGGTAGACCGCAAACGCCGAATCGAGTAGGCGCTCCAGCATGTAAATCTTGCGATCTGGATTGGTTTCTCGCTTGTAGAGCAGATCGCCGAGCAAAAGTTCGTTGAACATTGCGAACGATTCGGTGAAGTAGTTCGGGCCAGAGGTGTATACCGGCAGAACCTTATGGTTGGCCATCAACTGCGCGTGGATAGCGTGACCCGATTCGTGGATCATCGTCTCAACGTCTTGATAATAACCCTCATAGCTAAAACTGTAGAAGAAACTGATCTGACTGCCCGGTTGGCTCCACGAGAAGGCTCCCGGAACTCTGGAATCTCCAGCGACGATGTCGAGTCGACCATTGGCCGGATCGAGCAGATCGGATAACTCTTTCGCGTACTCGGCTCCGAAAGCGGCGGTAGCCTCTTTCATGACTTTGCCAGCTTCGTCGATGGTGAAGCGAGGCACGTCAAATCCTGCCGGAACAACGGTCATATCCCACGTGTTAACGTCTGAAGAGCCAATAATCTTACCGACACGCTCTGCCTTCAGTCGCTCGAAGCGTTTGTTGGTCTCCGCGCCGACGGCCAGCTTTTCGTATAGTCCCTTTACTTCAGGCACAGTCAGGAAGAGGTTGAAATAGGCTTCGTCCGGATTGTCCTTGTACTTGTGTAGCTGCGACATCTGGTTTCGGCTTCGCACCAGTCGGGTCATCGCAAACGCGTAGAAGTCTCGATATTGTTGATAGCCTTCAAACAACTTCTTGAAAGACTCTTTGCGAACGATCGGGTCGGTGCTGTTACGCAAAGCTCCTCGACCGCGGCGAACGTCAAGATCACCATTTGCGGTCGGTATCTTCGCCCATTTTGTGAGATCGAGTCCACGCTGGTAGAACTGTCCCTGCCAATCAGAAGCAAGCGGCTGCAGCGCGCTGAAGAGTTCTTCTTCTTTCAGAGAGAGCGTGTGCGGCTTTAGTCGACCTGCCATTCGCATCTCAAATGCATAGGGCTTTAACGCAGGCTTCTGGTCGCAAAATGCTGTCCATGCCCCCGATGTCATCTTCATCAACTCTTGCTGCAGGAAGCTGAGCCGCTCGTTGAATTCCGCACCGAGTTTGCTCTGGGCGGCACGGTCGTCCTCGTTCTTCGTATTGGTTGCGTAGCGAATGTAGAGATAGACATAACTCTTCATGAATTGAAGTGTTGCCTTATCATTCAATTGGAGAGCGGAAAGCAGGTTGGAAGGCGAAGTGATCACCTTGCCCTTAAGCGCTTCCAGCTTCTTCATGGTTTTCTGAAATTCGGCGCGATTGGCCGCCTCTGCCGCTTTGTTCGGGAAGAAATTCTTTTCAAAATCAAACTTATAGGATGCCGCAGCCGATGGCGGAATCGCCTCAAACTGTTTCTGCGCTGATGCCGAGCGAACATCTGACAATCCGGCGAAACCTGCTGCCGAAACCAAT
>JBDUAM010000436.1:0-13980 GCA_040004655.1 Chthonomonadales bacterium
CATTCTTGATCAACTTGTTACTCCCTCAACATCGGATAAAATAAGCATTACACACTAACCAGAAAAAAGCGGCGGAGATTTCTCTCCACCGCCAAATTTCTGTATGCTGTTTCCTAAACGAACTTCTGAAGCAGCTTTTCCAGCGTGATCAATGGAGCTTCGTCGCGGTGGAATCGCTCGCGCAGGGAGGCTTGCTCATCCAGAATGGAGTGCTTGTTCTCGCGCTTGTAGATCACGCCGATCGGGTAGCCGTCGGTTCGAAGGGAGAGTTCAAATGCTCGCACTTTGTCTGTTGGATCGTAGTCCGTAGGAATGTCGTACGTGTGATCCTTGTAGAAGTCGTCTGTCTGATCTTGATTGAAGGTTGGGCAAGGCGAAAAAGCGTCGATCAGAGAGAAGCCCTTGTGCTTGATCGCCTGAACCAGAATTTCTGCGAGTTGGTTCGGCTTGTAGCTAAACCCTCGAGCGATGAACGAGACGTCCCAAGCAATCGCCTGGGCAATCGGATTGATGCTCTCTTCTACCATTCCGTAGGGGGTCGTTTTCCATCGCTTGGAGTCGATCTTCTGACCCAGAGTGGCAAGCGGGACCATGGAGGTCGGGGAGACCTGCCCTTTGGTCAAGCCATACGTGTTGTTGTTCATGATGAGGTAGGTGATGTCCGGGTTTCGGCGGGCGCAGTGCGGAAAGTGACCAGCGCCGATGCTATACCCGTCGCCATCTCCACCAACCACGATGACCGTCAACTCCGGTCGAGCGGCCTTGATGCCTGTCGCAATGGGCAGCGCGCGACCGTGGACTCCGTGAAAGCCATAAGCATTCACAAATCCCGGCAGGCGCGAGGAGCAGCCGATACCAGAGACGACGACCGTCTGCTCCGGATCAAGGTTGCACATGCTCATGGCTTTATAGAGTGAGTTCAGCACCCCAAAGTCGCCACATCCGGCGCACCAGATCGGCTTCAGGTCACTCTTAAAATCTTTCGGTGCGAACACCACAGTCTCAACGGCCATTAAATTCCCCTCTATTTATGCGAGATACCATGTCGACTCTCGCCTTTAAACCACACTATAGCTACCAATCAGCCTTACGATCCGGCGACGCGGGTGATCTCCTGGTAGAGTTCATTCGGGATGAACGGAATGCCTTCATCTTTGTGGAAGGTCTCAAACTTCAGGTCCGTATTCACGCGAAGCCAGTTGGCGAACTGACCCGTAAAGTTCAGCTCTGGAATGAGCAGCTTCTTGCATCGTGCGGCAAACTCATTAATCTGGTCCACCGGAAGTGGATTGATCAGCCTAACGTGCAAGTGTGCGACCTTAAATCCCTCGGCGCGAGCGCGGTCCGTGGCTTCGCGGATGGCGCCTTCGGTCGACCCGAATGCGATGACCCCAACTTCCACTTCGCCTTCGTCGCCCCACTCCTTAACGAACTTGTGGCCCTCGTTAATTCGCAGCGTTTCGAACTTGCGGAATCGCTTGCGCTTCATCTTCATGGCAAGCACCGGAGTGTACCCGGGGTCGCCACTCTCGTCGTGCTCAATACCCGTACTGGTGTATATGCCGCCCTTCATTCCCGGCGCGACCATCGTGGAGATACCGGTCTCGGTGTCTTCATATCGCAGGTAACCGGCTTCGCGCTGTTCGACCGACGGTACCTGTCGATTTCGGACTTCGACCTTGCTCAAGTCCGGCGCGGGGATATTCATCTTTCGAGTTGCCAACGCCTGATCCGATAGCAACATCACCGGGCACTGATAAACTTCGGCGAGGTTGAAAGCGTCGATGGTTGTCCAGAAACAGTCTTCCACACTCGTAGTGGTGAGGACAATTCTCGGCGATTCGTTGTGCACACCGTAAAGCGCGAGGTTCAGGTCGCCCTGACTCGTTTTGGTCGGCATACCAGTACTTGCGCCACCGCGCTGAACGTCGACAATAACCACCGGAAGTTCCGCCTGCGCAGCAAGGTTAATCTGCTCGACCATCAGGCTGATGCCAGGTCCGGAGGACGCGGTCATCGACTTCTTGCCTGCAAAGCTCGCACCGAGGCACATACCAAGTGCGGCAATTTCATCTTCCGCTTGGATCATGTCGCCGCCAAATCCGGGAAGCTCCTTCGCAAGGAACTCCATGATCTCACTGGCGGGCGTAATGGGGTAACCCGCATAAAATCGCATGCCGGAGGCAATTGCTCCCATGGCGAGCATCATGTTACCATTCACGGTGATGCGAACATCGTTACGCACAACCGGAGAGACTTTCGGGAGTCGTTTAGAACCGATCTGTTCTGCAACATGGTCCGCACCAGAGTGCAGCGCGGAAATATTCATGCGGACAATCGCTTCGCCCTTGCGCTCAAAGAGCGTGCGGATGTAGTCCTCTGCAGGCTCCATCGGCGCAGAGAGCAATCTCAATAGCGCGCCCAATCCAACAATGTTCTTCGGCGCCGGGAGTCGCTTAAGCTGTTCGCCTTCAACTTCGTGTCGCACGGCCTCTTTTTCGGCGCGGGCCAGCGTGGAGATCGGGAGGGCATATTCCGTTCGACCCGGTTCGGATCGTGGCGTAAAAACGTCGGAGTCGTAGAGAAGAATTCCGTCTTCGCGCAGGCCCTCGCCAAAGAGGTCGAACCCGTCATGGTTGAGGGCAACAACGACGTCGGCGTTATCGCCATGAGAGAGAATGGGGTCAGATTTTGCGCGGATCTGGTACATAACCGTTCCGCCCTTGATCTCCGCGGGAAAGGTCTGGTACGTGTAGATATCAAGGCCCATCGCGGAGAGCATCTGCACGGTGAGGTCGCCAAGGCTGACGGTTCCTTCACCCGATTCGCCTACGAGGCGGAGAACTACATCGGTAGTATGAACGGCTGTGGGGGCGCTCATCGGCGGCTTCCCTCATATCTTAGCGTGGTCATTAACTTGTCCTGACGTCTGTTAAACTCACACAAAAAAGCGTGAGAAGTTGGTATTTCGCTGAACTTCTATAATACCATACGAAGCA
Organism: Chthonomonadales bacterium; assembly: GCA_040004655.1. Classification (GTDB taxonomy): domain Bacteria; phylum Armatimonadota; class Chthonomonadetes; order Chthonomonadales; family CAJBBX01; genus JBDUAM01. The sequence goes on from JBDUAM010000436.1 coordinate 3,000, forward strand.
AGTTCAACCTATACTTCATTGTACTATATTTTGATTTGTTTAGTCAGGTTTATTTCAGCATATGTGAAATCGTTTGTTCAATCCCAGTGATGGTTCATGTCGACGTGACTAACCGGTCGACTTTGGAGTAATAATCTGTAAGATGCTTGAACGCATCAAAAGTTTCGACCGAAAGGATTACCAGCATGGGAACTTGGGGATTAGCGCCATTTGAGAACGATGACGCACTGGATTGGCTCTACACGCTGGAGACTGCCGCAAATACTCGCGTCATAGAACAGGCGCTGAACGCGGTGATTGAGGGCAGCGATTCGTACCTCGAAGCGAATGATTGTCACAAAGCTCTGGCCGCCGCCGAGATCGTGGCAGCCATGAAAGACCAACCCGCCGATGTCTTCCCAATAGAAGCATCCACCTGGGTCAAACATCACACAAGTTCCACCGCCGATGAGCTGATCCTCATCGCCGAATCCGCCATTGATCACATCCGAACAAAATCGGAATTGAGGGAGTTGGTAGAAGAGAGCCACGAATTGTCGGAGTGGAATATTGTGTTGGATGACTTACTGTCAAGGCTGCGGGCGTAGGTTTCTGAATGGTGATGGTCAAAGCTGAAATCTTGACCAAGGGATTGTTTGCCCGAACCTAAGCGCCCTTGTGACGCAACGCACAAGCAGATCCTTCCTATCGTCAGGATGACTGGATGCAGCGTTTTTGCCTTGTAAGATACGCCATTGTTGCCAAAGCGATAGATGCCGAACACTGTCATCTTGAACGGAGTGAAAGATCTGCTTGTGCGTCGATGCTTCCACCGGCAAATTTTGATCGGTCAGCGCTGTAATATTCGCTCGCCGTGAACGATAGGGCTATTGGCTCTCGCCAAATTGTTCAAATGAACCGAAGTTATCTTTGCAATCAGATATTCATGTGTGTCATATTTGTTACCAATGCTCTCAACTCGGAGGACCACATGAAGCCAATCTGTGCACTCCTTCTTTCTCTATTATTAATTGCTATCCCCATGCCTGCACGAACGCAGGTCGACCCGAAACCCGACAATCGATTTGCCACACCAGAAGCTGCTGCGAACGCCCTCACCAGAGCAATGTTTGACAATGACCTCGCCACGGCCAAGATGTTTGTTGTATACGAAAAACCTCAATATGAAGCGCTAGAAATATATACTCATGTTTCGCAGAGTTTCAAGATAGCAATTGACGCTTTGTTGAAGGCATTTCCAAACCAAATTGCGACCTTGACAATTGGCGGCATGAACATTCCCCTTTTCAGTAAAGACCACGATGTTGTCCTCATCCCTCACAATCCAATGCCAAATATCTTGCATTTTGGCCCTACTGAATTCAAGCCCGGCACCGCGGCCATCTCGGGGAATTACGCCATTATTCCTATCAAAGATAGCTCCCTGTTGATTTATTTAGTACGGTTTGGTGACAGTTGGAAAGTGAACTTTATTCGAACTTTTTGGTTGGAACCAGAATTCAACTGGCCAGATAAAGGTATTCGGACTCGACGAAGAGCGGATGTTATGATGATCGTTCTACGTCGGCAAACCAATAAGATCCAAAACCACAAATATTTTTCCGCGGAGAGCGCGCTGCAATCATTGGTGGCTGATCTTGAAATTTCGGTGGACCAGCAGGAGTCGCCACCTCCGCCGAAAGTGGCTCCAAGGCCAGACAAACGATTATCAACCCCCAGGTCTGCCGCCAAAACACTTTATCAGGCGATGTATGACAACGACTTAAGAACTGCTAAGTTGTGCGTCGTTCAGGGCAAGTGGGTGGAAGAGAATCTGAAAGGTACCGCACGCGTGATGTATTCCATGCGACACGCCACCGATGCTGCCCGTAGACGCTTCAAAGTAGGCTTAAGTACTACTTTATGGCCAATGGACAGGAATGACATTGACCAAAAGACCCTGGCTAGTTCAACGGTGATGATCAGCGGAAACAGAGCGACGATCACATCCCCCAATGGGCCGTTTTACGTTTTTCTGATCAGAACCGGCAACGTCTGGCAGGTCGATCTGCTCAAAACACTTGGAAGTGATAAGGAGATGGACGAACCCCTTGTTCGGGAATTCATCCTCACCGGATATAACAAGATGGCAGATGCTGGCGAAAGAGTAAGGTTTAACATTCAAGCGGGTAAATATCCCAACGCGAAGGCAGCGATCAACTCAATGATGCAACACATGGAAAATGCAACCAAAGGCATTCCTGATCCGGCAACGAGGACAATTGAAAGATAATCCCATAGAATTGGACCACATAACCGACTTCACCATCCGACTCGCGACCCCCACGGACGCGAACGCCATCGCGGCGATTTACAACCACTACATCCGTGAGACCATTATTACGTTTGAAGAGGAAGAGATCGACGTTGCAGAGATGCTGGCTCGCATGGCAGAGGTCGACGCGGCTGAGTTGCCATGGTTTGTCGCGGAGCGGGACGGCCAGGTCATCGGGTACGCCTATGCCGGCAAGTGGAAGAGCCGCAGCGGATACCGATACGCCGTAGAAGCGACCGTTTATCTCGACCCCCATGCCATCGGTCGCGGAGCGGGCACGGCACTCTACACGCACCTGATTGCAGAAGTGAAACGGCGTGGCGCGAAGGTCGTAATTGGTGGTGTGGCGCTGCCCAATCCGGCCAGCGTTGCGCTGCATGAAAAGATGGGGATGAAGAAGGTCGCCCACTTCGAGTCGGTTGGGTACAAGTTTGACACCTGGATCGACGTCGCTTACTGGCAGATTACTTTTGATGATTAACGTGATGAACGACTGAATTATAAAGGAAAATAAATGTTGACGTCATCAGACCGAAAGTACCTGGAAATGACTTCGGGCAACTATGGGAAGAAGCTCGTAATTGTTTTTGCGGGCGCAACGATCACATTTCTTGCCCTGAGCCTTGTGAGCTTCTGGGGAGTTGGCTATTTGAACAATCTGGATGGCCAATCATATTCACAATTTCTTCACAAATATGGTGAAGAGGTTGCCATGGAGAAGGCTTACCGTGGCGTTTATTTGAAAGAATTGGAATTTTTTAATACCGCTTTCGCAGCCTTACTAACGTCAGCGTGTTTTGGCACATTCTGGTGGAAGTCAAAAACCGATCGTGCACGAAGCATCCGAATAGTGGAGACGCTGAAGGCATCTAATCAGTGGTGAATGGACTACCATTTGCGGCCCATAAATTATGAGAGTTACAACGTCGTAAGCCGATTTGGTCGAAGACCTCCCGTCCCATCGTTCACGATGGGCAAAATTCGGAACTCAGAAGCCCTTTTCCAAACCCCGTCCCGCTTAGCAAACGAGGAGCAAAATTCTCCAACTCCTACCCTCTCCGAAGTCAGAAGGATATCGGGCGACGACTGGGGAATTATCCCTTCTCTCCAGTCAAGGCAAGATGTAGTAACATTCGATAAGATTACTTCTTTAATTTCCCATTTGGGAAGCGCATGATACCGCAAAGGACCGTGACATGTCGATCGAGAAAGACACGAAATTCAACACCGATTTATCCGTCGCGTCCGTAACATCGCCAGGAGGCGACGAAGCGTTTCGACTTCTCTTTGAGAATAATCTCGATGCCGTGGTTATCGCGGATGACGAGGGGAATTTCGTGGATGTGAATGCCCCTGCGTGCGCTCTGTTCGGATACGCCCGTGAGCAGATGTTAGGTATGCGCGTTGGCGACCTGGTGACTCCGGAGGAACCGGGAGCAGCAGAGAGATACGAGCGGTATCTGCTGACCGGCCGGGAATCTGGTGAGTTTACGTTTTTAAGACCAGACAATGAGATACGGACCGCTACCTACTCCGCTTGTCGCATGGCATGCGGCCGGCACCTCAGCATCCTCCGCGACATCACTGAGCAGCGGCAGGGTGAATCAGCCTTGGACACGCTGGATGCACTCATGGACAACATCCCCACCGGCATCACTATCGCAGATGCCCCGGATGGCGCTATTCGCCATGTTAGCAAGCATGGTGAGCAATTGTCCGGCCGTGACCGATTAGAATTCGAAGGTATCCCCGTTGAAGAATACGCCGCGAAATGGGGAACCCTCCGCATTGATGGGACACCTGCGACCCCCGAAGAACTGCCTCTCACTCGTGCTGTGAAACGCGGTGAAGAGGTTTTCGATGAGGAGTGGGTCATTGTACGGCCAGGTGGCGAAAAGATCACCGTGCTCTGCAATGCCCGGCCCATCCGCAACAGGAATGGCGAGGTTACGGGCGGAGTGGCCGCCTGGCAAGACATAACAGTGCGCAAAGAGACGGAAAAGGCGCTGCTGCAGGCAAACATGCGCCTCACAGATGTTCTTGAGAACATTGCAGACGCTTTCATCAGCATTGACCACGACTGGCGTTGCACGTACGTCAACGCAGCCGCAGAGCACATCCTGGGCCGGCAACGCGAAGAGTTACTTGGCCAGGATATTCGGCAGGCATCCACAGATCCAAGTACGCGCCGGATGCTTGATCAATATGCAGCAGCAATAGCCGCGCACACACCAGTTGATATGCAGGACTACTACGCTCCTCTGGATATATGGCTGGAAATACGAGCCTTTCCTACCGCCGAGGGTCTTTCGATCTTTTTTCGCGACATTACCGCTCGCAGGCGGATGGAAGAAGAGCGTGCTGGTCTTTTCGTGGAGATCACCAGCCACCGAAAACGCCTGGACGACCTTGTTTCGAGCATACCTGGCGTCGTCTGGGAGGCATGGGGACAGCCCGACACAGCAAGCCAACGGATCAACTACGTTAGCGAGTATGTAGAAAAGATGCTGGGATATACGGTGGAAGAATGGCTCTCTACGCCCAACTTCTGGCTCACGATCGTCCACCCGGATGACCGAGAAAAAGCGGCGCGAACGTCAATGGAAGCATGGGCAAGCGCCAGCGAGCATACGAATCAATTCCGGTGGATAGCAAAAGATGGAAGCGTAATACACGTTGAGTCTTATTCGGTGGTACTCCAGGATGCGGACGGACAGCCCCTTGGTATGCGCGGGGTTACGTTGGACATATCGGAACGCCATCACGCGGAAGCCCAAGTCTTGGTGTTAAACTCGCGCATGCATCGAGCGGTTTACGAGTCAACCCATCGCATCAAGAACCACCTTCAAATATTGACCGCCACTGTGGACATGGCGCTGTTAAATCGAGACGAGTTGATCCCAGCCGACGAGTTTCGGCGACTGGGTATACAGATTCAAACGCTTTCTGTGTTGCAAGACATCCTGACCCTGGAGTGGAAAGCAGACGCGACGGGGTCCGTGGAAACGGTTTCCAGCAAGGCGATGCTCGAACGGGTCATGGAGGTTCTTCAGCAAAACACCGCAGGTGGGCGCATTGTATTCGAGATCGCCGACACGCCGCTTTCTGTAAAGGCAGCAACGAGTCTGGCTCTAATCTGTAATGAGGCGGCCTCTAACGCGATTAAACATGGAAAGAAGGGGGTTGAAGTGTTGTTTGATGTCATCGACGAAACGGGCGTGCTGGAAGTGTGTGACGATGGGCCTGGTTTCGCGGAGGGCTTCGACCCACATACTGCTGCAAACACGGGACTGGAACTCGTCACCGCCCTCGCGCAATATGATCTGAAGGGAACGGTTGAGTATAAGAATCGTCTTCAGGGCGGCGGGCGTTTTATCCTTAATTTCCCGATTGCGATTGCTCCCGATTACGAGACCGACGTCTGAGCTAATTTCATTCGCCAATTCAGGATCAGATTGCGCGAAAGCGCGTTTGGATTTTGGAAGTATTAAAACGATGCGAATTCAATTCCGCAAAATTGTTCTGATTATTGCCTGCGCCCCTGTGGGCGGGCTTCTCAGCTCGTGCAGCCATCCGGCGCCACCATTACGCATAGTAGGCGGGCAAAGCGCTATTCATTCCCCCGAGTTCACTCCCCGCCCCGACCTGCACCTGACCACCTTCCAGCAGAAACTCGTAACAAGCATGGAACAGCAGAAGTCTGCGAATATTCGGTACAAAGACGAATACTACGTCGGTGGCGAACCGCCAGCCAACATCGGGGTCTGCACAGATGTGGTGGTGAGGGCATTTCGAGCTGCCGGGGTCGATCTGCAGAAGCGATTGGCCCGAGATATCGCGGCACACAGCGGCGCCTACCACGTGGGTCGAGCAGACCGTAACATAGACCATCGCCGATGTACCAATCTGATCGTCTTCTTCAAACGGAATGCCGAAGAGTTATCCAACTCCGCACCTACGGAGGATTGGCTGCCCGGCGATATTGTCTTCTACGACACCGGCGCGCGAGGGAAGATTGATCACGTTGCATTGGTGGGCCCAAATATAGGGGCCAATAGTCATCCGACCATCGTTCAAGCATGGCCCGGCATGATGGTGCAGGAGATCGACGGGTTATTCGGGCACAAGATCGTCGGGCACTACAGGTGGAAGAGTTGATAATCGCCCGGTAAAGTAAAAAGTCCCGCCGGCCAATACTGGCTTCGCGGAACTTTTTCAGCTTACGAAAAGATAGGGGCCATTACGGCTTCTTGGGTTCGCCTTCGGGCTCAGCATGACCGCGATGGCACATAAAGCAAGTTATCTTGCCTTCTACAGCCTTCACGTTTTTGTTTGCCCCCATGGCCATTACCAGCATTTGTCGAGCAACGGTCTTCATCTTCTTATCGTCTTTTTCAAATCCACCGTGCTTGCCGTCGGGCGTGTTGACAATGGTATGGCAGAAGTCACACTTCACTCCAAGCGCGTCATTCCAATTGTGCATGATCGGGATGAGTTGATCCGCCGGGATCATTTTCAAGATCTTGATATTCTTGTACTTCGCGGGGGCCATAATGACCTTTTTAGCATCCTGCCGCGGAGCTGCGCCGCTCACGCCAATTAGCAATGCAATCGGCCCAGCTACTGCGGACAATAGGGCTGCACGTTTCCAGATTCGAGAAGACATAGTATTTTGACTCCTTGCCTGAATGAAAAATGATGACGGATTGGATCAAAGGCCTCGACACAGCGACATAAACATTATACTTTGATTGGCACAAATATTAGACCAACGAATGAAATCTTAACTAATCCAATCAAAAAATCCCAGTGGTCCCCCAGTATGCCAAATATCAGCGGTCAATTCACGGGTATGATAATCCTCGTCGAGATCGAAGATAGTTGCACAATGGTCTGCAATTATACGCACTCATCAAAAGGAAAATTCCCGAATTGCCCCACCCACTCGACAACGTACTCTGGAACTGCTTCTCTGGACCCCACCGACACGTGACCATCGGCACGGACGATATTCTACGGTATGCTCCCGGATTCTCTCCCATCATCGGATTTGCCGAGCCGGACAACCCGAACCTCGCGGGACTGCGCGACCATACCGCAATAGGCGAAGAGTTATACTGCGACGGATGGTCCGGCGAATCCTATCCCGGATGGGAGATACACCGACAGACCACCATGTTCCGAATGGTCTATCACGGGCAAGCCCCAGAGGTCGATCCTGCGCCGGATGCAATTCGCCTCGGGACGGAGCATGTGGAGAAGGCTATCGAGTTGGCGACGCTCACCAACCCTGGTCCGTTTGGACCACGAACCATTGACCTCGGGGAGTACTTTGGATTCTTTGATGGCGACAAATTGATTTCCATGGCCGGGGAGCGATTTCAGGTTGACCATTACCACGAGATCAGCGCCGTTTGCACGCATCCCGATTATCAGGGAAAAGGACTGGCTAAGAAGCTGATGGGTAAGCTGCTCTACAGGCAGATGCAACGAGGCAAGACGCCATTTCTTCACGTTATCAGTACCAATGACATCGCACATAACCTCTATCTGAAGCTCGGATTTCAGGACTACCTCGAGTCGGTTGTACGAGTTATTTCACGCGTGGAATAGCCGCGACACAACAAATTTGATGCATACCTACCATCGTCTTTGGGGGTGTTCGCGGTAAACTTCCTGTATTCCAGAGTTGTGTTGAGGTATTGCCGAAATTGAAAATTCTTGTTCCCATCAAACGCGTGCCAGATCCATATGGCAAGGTGCGTCTCACCGCAGACGGTCAACTCGACGCCAGCGACATCAAATGGGTGGTCAATCCCTTCGATGAGATCGCGTTGGAAGAAGCCGTGCGCATCCGAGAACGTGGCGTCGACGCCGAGATCGTGACCGTAACAGTTGGATCAGCCATCTGCGAGGAGCAGCTTCGAACCTCGCTCGCCATGGGCTCCGACCGCGCGATTCTGGTTGAGGATGACGGAACCCTTGATCCGACCGTTGTCTCCCACCTGTTGGCGGAGGTTGTTCGACGCGAAACACCTGACCTCGTGCTGATGGGTAAACAGGCTATCGATGACGACTTCAATCAGACCGGGCAGATGCTTGCCGCTTTTCTCAACTGGCCTATAGCGCCCTTTGCCTCCGAAGTCACGTTGGCTGCAGACCGCGCGAGTGCAGTGGTCGTGCGTGAAGTCGATGCCGGGCGCGAAACCGTGAGTCTTAAGCTGCCTGCCGTCATCACCGTCGACCTACGGCTCAACGAACCACGATACGTCGCACTGCCGGCCATCATCAAGGCACGCAGCAAACCGATTGATCGGTTGGGGTCCGCCGATCTTGGAGCGCACCCACAATCCAAACTTTCCATTCGCAAACTAACTACACCGCCAACCCGTAAGGCTGGTCGGCGGGTCAGCAGCGTCGACGAACTGATCTCCGTCCTTCGCGACGAAGCGAGAGTGATTGCGTAACATCATGAGACTGAAATCCTTTAAATCTGCCTACTTAGTGTTCATTCTTCTCGCTGCAATCTTTATGGTAGGGGTGAACGCATATGCGCAGAATGTGAAGCCCGTCAGGCTGAGCCGCATCAACTTGTCGGTTGGCGCCAGTACAGGCAGCGCCCTCTTCAAGGCCCTGATTACTCCGGCAAATCGAAGCGCAAAGGTTGGAATCCAGTTTATTGTTCAGCGCGCCGGGCCGAAGGGAAAGGCCGAATTTGAGTACTATGTGGCTGAGGATGAGAACGGACCACGCATTTTCGACTTGCATCTCGACTCGCCGACTCTTGTATCGCAGATTGTTCCGCTTGCCAGAGGCATATACCAGAGTTGCAGAATTCAGCTCTTTCACTCGGCTGACGGCAAGACCATTGACATGCACAAGATTGTTTTTGACACCGGCTCGTCAGATGCAGGCGACCTTCCCCTACATCTGACCATAGGCGGAAACAAGAAGCTTCTGCTGCCAGACATTAAGCTTAATGGCGAAACCCTGATCAATCCCACGTCGGGTGGAAACTACACGGTAATGATCCCTGCTGAGGTGCATATCCCGACGGAATACACCAATTCTGCAGGTGGCATCTGGACGGCGGCCAAGGGTCCAGGCGGCACGGTTCGGCAGTTTGCAAAGTTTTCAGATGCGGTCGCCATGGAGGACTCGCAGCTCGATTATAAACGCATCCCCATCAAATTCTTCTTCCCAAGCGCGTCGGCATCAGTATGGAGTGTTGAGATTGGAATCGCCCGTCCGAAGGATGTGAATGAAGTCGTCTGGTCAGAGAAGCGCGCCGATTTCCAGATTGGCGGCGAGAGCTGGCGACGTAAGGCAGCGTCCGTTCCGCCCCGCGTGATCGTGAAGGCCAATCGATTTGTTCTGGCGGATGGCGGAACTTACGACCCCTACCCCGACTTCCCTTCGGCCCGGTCAGCGGTGCGGTTTCTGCGCGGCGGCAACTACGGCAACAGCGTCTGTTGGACGGTGTCGCCCGCACATAATGACCCATCCTACTTCCGAAAGCTGAAAGCAATCGGGATTAGGTTCTTGCGCTGCAACTTTAATGCGGATCGCTATTTGGACGAGCCGTTGTATCAGAATGTAGTCGATCAAATCGCGCAGAACATCATGGCGGCCGGGCTCTATCCCATTATCAGTCCGCAAGAATTCCCACATGCGGCATCGGACCCGCAGAAGGTATACAAAGCGGTCCAGTTGATGAAAATACTCGCCGAACGGTACAAGGGTCAGCCCATCTGGTACCACATCCTGAACGAGCCGGACCTGTTTCAGCAGTGGGAGACCTGGCGACCGGTGGCCATCAAGATGGTCCGCGCCATACGTAGCATTGACCCGGATGCCTTCGTGATCGTGCCGTTTGAGGGCTGGTCGGTCGATGGGCGAGGCGCGGCAAAAGACCCAATAAGAGAAGTTCGTGTCGACCTCTACGACGGGCATGCCTATGTGAATCCGGGAGACGTGGCTAAGTTATATGCGCCGGCCATTCAGGCGGGTCTGCCAGTGATGATCGGGGAATACGGCGGCGGAACAGGCAGTTACATGCGCGCCATGGACAAGGCGATTCAAGACCTTCCCCCCGGACTCATGGCGATTGCACCCTGGGCATTCACCGTGCCCGGGATGGACTTTCTTGCGCTGGTGCAGAGCGTCACACCTGATGGACTGACTTTTACAGAGACTGGACAACCTGTTGCCGACGATTTCGCCCTCTGGAACAAGGGGCAAAAGAGATAATTTGCGTTTTAGATTGGATAACTGAAGTATGCCTAAGCTGCTCGTTTTGACGGAAATCCACAACGGCCAGCCCGATCCCGCCTCCCGCGCGGCTATCAAATTCGCGCAAGAGTGGAGTGCGTTGGCGGGTGGATCTTTCTCGCTGCTTCAGTTCATTGCGCCCGGTGGAACGCCGTCGAACTCTATCGCATCGTTTGGCGCGGACAAACTGCTGGTGATGGAATCATCCGTTTTCGAGCATCCATCTGGCGAGTGCGGCGGACATGCAGTCGCTCATGCGGCAAAGAGTATTGGCGCGGATTGCGTGGCCGCAGGTTCGACTTCTCTCGGCAAAGAACTGCTTCCTCGGGTCGCGGTGGAACTCGGAATTCCGATGTTGTCTGATGTTCTCGCAGTGTCAGCTGATGACGGCGAAAT
>JBDUAM010000060.1:0-4121 GCA_040004655.1 Chthonomonadales bacterium
GTTCGGGACAGAAGTATCTTGAAGCTCGCACGCACCTGCAATTTTGACGAGGATCATGCGAAGCACATCGCGCGACTCTGCTTGAAACTTTTCGATGAGCTTCGACGTTTGGGTCTTCACCCTTACGGTGCAAGAGAACGCGACTTGCTGCGCTACGGCGCCTACGTACACGATATCGGCGGCTTTCTTTCGCACTCTAACCACCAGCGGCACGCGTATTACCTCGTTCGCCACTCTGACTTGCTCGGGTTTAACGACACGGAGATCAATGTCATCGCGAATATCGCGCTTTACCATCGCAAGTCGATTCCAAAGAAGAAGCACGAAAATCTTGCCGATCTCTCACGGGCATCCAGAAAGCTGGTTGAAACCCTTTCCGCAATTATGCGAGTTGCGGAGGGTCTCGACAGAAGCCACCTCGCTCTTGTAGAAGATGTTCATCTGGAGAAGTTTGAAGAGCCGATGCGTATGCGGCTCACTATCGTATCGCCCGCCGACTGCCAGTTGGAATTATGGGGAGTCGAATCGGGTAAGGACCTTTGGGAGTCGATGTTTGGCATGCCCATGGAGACCGTTGTGGTCTCTCCCACAAAGAAGCCAACTACACGCAAGAAAGTGACTGCCTGATTGCCGTCACCAAATAAAAACAAAATTTTAAAACGTGGCTGTTGTTTTGGCTGCTTCGTGATTGTGCTAATTCTTTTGATTCCGGCCGCGCTTCTGCTTGCTCCCGGACGTGCTCCGGTTGTGCTGACGGCGGCGCAGAAACAGGAATCCGTAAAGCATCTCGACGACGTGAAGTCCAAAATCACGGAGATCAAGCTCGACCAGAAACAGAAAAAGACAATCAAGCCGTATCAACTTCGTATGACGGAACAGGATATAAATACTTTCATCGGCATGGACGAACAAGTTAAAGATATCATCACGAAGAATAAGTTAGAGGATGTCTTTGTGAAGATTGAATCGGGCCAGATCAAAGCGTATGGAAGCCGATATGTAAGAGGGGTCATGATGCATGGAACCCTGGAAGCCGTACCCACAATTAACGACCAGCATCGATTGGCCATGAAGATTTCCGCGCTAAAGACGGGCAGCCTCGGGTTGCCGCAGGGACTTGCCGCTAAGCTTACGGACGAATTCTCTGACAAAGTCCTCAACAAACTGTTCGATCCGGGTTTGAAGCTAAACACAGTCGAAATTGAATCCGACGCCATTGTTGTTACCGGCGACTCGAAATAGCCCAAACATGGCAAGGCCTGTAACCCTTACTCTACTTCAACCCCGAGTGTTCACAATCATAAACGGGTTTACGCGTGGCGATCGTGGAAGCCGTTGGAAGGCACTGGTGGGGCTTGTAACGACCGTTTTCCTCGCGTTGATGGTGGGGTTGGCGGCATGGTCCATCCTGAAGCCGATGGCAAACTACGCCGAGACAGAGAAAAGCCTCGACCTACTTCTGGACATGCTCCCTGCGCTCGGTTTGTTCTCTTCCTTCTGGATGATGCTAGTCTCCGCGCTGGGCCTTGGGATTCAAACCTTCTACCAGAGCTCCGAGATGTCCCTTTTGCTCTCCTCTCCTGTGCGAACTTCGTCCGTTTTTGCATCCAAATTCGTCGAGACGGTGCTCCACAACTCCGGACTTTTTCTGTTGATCGCAGTCCCCGTGAGCGTTGCCTACGGTATCGCGCGGGAGACTTTTGGACCCGCTTACATTCTCACCGCGGCTGTCTCGTTGTTGGCGTTTGCTGTACTGCCGACCTGTCTGGGATTGCTAACATCCATGGTCGTTATGCGAATTCTTCCGACCGGGAGATACCGCGAAACCATCACCGGCATTGGTGTCGCGCTGATTGCGGGGGCTTACTTCTACGCAAGCGTTCGGCTCTCTTCCGCCGGTGGAGATGATTTGGAGACGCTACGTAATCGGGTAATGCCGCTCTCCAGCCTCGCGCATCTTCCGGTGGTCCAATCTGGGCCATGGGGATGGACCGGTTCGACTTTTTTTGTAAGAGGTGGCCAGGAAGTTGTGGGTGGGTTGTTGCGATTACTGCTTGCAGCGATTGCTGCCATCGGTACAAGCGCCCTTCTTGCGGATAGATTATTTCGACAGGGCTGGTTAAATCAGCAGGACGGCGCCGGCACGCGTGATCAAGGTGGTAATGACAGTCGAATGCGACTTCTCGAATTCGGGATTGCACGATCTCCAATCGGTGCAATGCTCCTGAAAGATCTGCGAACGCTCGTTCGAGATTCCCGTCAACTCACAGCGCTGCTGGTGCCAATCGCCGTGGTGGGAGTATTGATCTTTAATACCGAAGGCAGTATGATGCGGAGTCGAAGTGAGCCACTGCTTGTCGCACAGGCTTTGCTTCTGGTGCTCTCCCCGGTCTGCCTACGAATTGCCACTGGCGCTTACATCGCCGAATCGAATGCTTTCTGGCTCATGCTGGTCGCTCCGAATCGGCGGATCTCCATTCTCGTGGCAAAGCTGCTCTACGCACTGGGACTGGCCCTGCCATTGGGGCTGATTGCTGCAGGAGCATTTGGTCGCGCGGCCGAGATGGACCCCAGTCGCCAGTTATTTCTCGTTGCAACTGCTGCGGTTGCCGTTGTAGGTTTCTGTAGTATCGGGATATTCGGTTGTGCAGCGGCAGCGGATTTCAGGGAAGGTGCACCCCGTTTTGGGAACACTGTTCTGGTGCGAATGGGCTTGTTTGTCGCCCAGATTGTCTATCTCGGTCTTGTGGCGCTGACCTTCGGGGCGGCGTTTATCGTGGTGAAGCAGGGGATTTCGACTTTTGAGGTGGCCAACGGAATTGCTCTGGCCGTGATTGTGGTCATGACTTCTGCACTGGGCGTTGCGGGACTCTATTTTGCGGCCAACCGACTGCAGAACGCGGAATGGGGGATTTAGTGTTCCTTCCACTCCTTGGAACTGATCTTTGAGATGCGTTCCATCTGCCGATCATTAATAGCTTGAATATCCTCGTCTACGTCCTCTTCTTCGTTTTCCGCCTCGACAACTCTATCCGCCATGAATACGCCGCTCAATGCCACAAGGCCGACCATCATTAGTATGACCGACTGGTAATTGGCCACTTTGATGAAACTCACTACCCCGTGCCCCAGAAAATAGAGAGCTGCAGCTCCGAAGTAACAGCGTCGCGCCCAAATTGAGCCAGGATGGATCGCCTCGCCCACTCCTGCCGAGAATGCCAAAATCGCCAATGCACCCCATCCGAATGGATACACTCTGTTCACGAACACAAAGTCGACCGCAGCCGGTAGAAGGTGCTCACCAAATGTGTCTCTCAGCGCAAGGAGTCCCACTCCAAAGCAGAGGGTGACGATTAGCCAGCGTCGGGCAAAGGGGAGAAGAAACCCCGCTATCAACGCCACCATGCTGACCGGAACGATACCTGGTCGCTCTTGCGCCAGTTGGCCGAGAACTGGTTCTAATTTCAGAAGTGTGATGCTGAGACCAAGTGGTACCAGAATCCGCATGATCATGCTGAATCTGGGATTGGTCTGTTTTTGATACGGATTAGGTTCCAAATTGTCCGCCTGGGCAGCTTGCGCCCTGTTGCTTAGTTGCTGGGACACTATTAACACATTCGGGAAGGGGATGTCAAGGCGAGGGGCATGCTCGCTTGAAGAACACAGCTACTAATAAACCTAGGGCCTAAGGGTACGACATTAGAATTTACGCCTTTCCATTTAAAGGCACATTATAATATGCAGCTGCAATTTAGGCAAGATGCTGAAGATTCTTTCAAAAAACTTGGGACCGTTCGTTCCTATTGACTCCATGAGATTTCAAGCGTGAAACCCCCACATTGGCCCAGATTCAAAGCGATTCGAAACTCATTTCATGAAGATTCGAATATTCTCAACACTTTCCTTGACTCCGGCGTATAGTCTTCTGGTATAGTGTCCGGGCGAGTGGATGATGGGGTTGTTTGAAGTGGCAGGATTTACTTCTCTCCCGACTACTCTATCTCGCATTTCCGGAAACCCTCCAGAAAAATAGTTTAGCCTTAGGCTTGACACGGATGGGTATTCGGCGGTAGTATATATCTTGCGCCTGACCAATAGGGCTGGCGTGTTGGACCACAGAT
>JBDUAM010000318.1:0-4118 GCA_040004655.1 Chthonomonadales bacterium
CTGCGCCCTGAGTCACGATCTGAGCTTTGCGCAAAACCAGGCATGTTTAGTTGTCATAGCGAAACGTATGCACATCACTATTAGAAAGATCGAGTGGACATGGGGATAGCACCTTCGAAGCGGATTATTTACAGTCAACGCTGGTCAGTTGGACTGCTTGTAGCCGCAGGTGCGCTGAACTATATCGACCGCGCGACGTTATCTGTTGCCAACAAACTTATTCAGGAAGATCTGGGAATCCCTATCGCAAAGATGGGGCTGCTTCTCTCAGCGTTTCTTTGGGCTTACGCTCTCTCGCAATTGCCCGCAGGATGGTTGATTGACCGATTTGGACCACGCAGGTTGCTGGGTTGGAGCCTGTTTCTCTGGTCGGTCGCGCAGGCTGCAGGCGGTATTGTGACAGGCTTCAATCAATTTGTTGGTGCGCGCGCCCTTTTAGGTATCGGTGAGTCTCCACTATTTCCAGCCGGAGCGCGCGTCGTGCGTGATTGGTTTGGCGTTCGGGAACGTGGTTTTGCGATCGGTCTCTGCCAGGCATCTTCGTCCATTGGAAGCTTCATTGCTATACCGCTGCTCACGTTTCTGATGCTAACAATGAGTTGGCGCTGGATGTTTTTCATTGTAGGTGCTATCGGGGTGGTCTTGGCATTCGTATGGTCAAAGGTCCATCGTGACCCTTCCGATGTTCATCTCACCGCGGACGAAGTGCAATATTTGAAGGAAGAAGATGAAAATGCTACAAAGCTGCGCCCATCGCTTGCAGACTGGAAGCAGCTATTCGCACATCGTACGACCTGGGGCATGGTCGCAGGCTTTTTCGGGACTATTTACACGCTCTGGTTGTACACAAGCTGGCTTCCGTTTTATCTGGAACGTGAACGACATTTGAGCATCGCTCAGGTTGGTATCGCAGCTTCGATCCCGTTCTTCTTCGGTTTCGTAGGAGGAGTTACCGGAGGTTGGATGAGCGATTTTCTGACCAAGCGCGGCTTGTCCCCAATGAGTAGTTGTAAGCTACTGGTATCTTCCGCGCTCTTTGGAATTACCATCTGCGCGGTAGGAACGGTGATTGCCCGTTCGAACACAGTTGTGCTTACCTTGATTTCAATATCGATGTTTCTTACCTACGTAGCTAGCAGCGCTTCATGGGCTACCGTTCCGGTTGCAGCACCCAGCCATTCCACTGCATCCCTGGGCTCGATCCAGAATTTCGGTGGTTATCTAGGAGGTGCGCTGGCGCCGATGTTGACTGGCTTTATCGTGGAATGGACCGGTGGATTTTCCCAGGCGCTCCTGCTGAATGCAGGGATCACTCTGACGGCTGGCATCGCTTATCTTGTACTCGTGCGCGAACCCATCAGGGAAAAACAGGTTGTGTAGCTTTGATCACTTGGTGGCGCTTTATTCATAGGTAATTGGCGTACTTTGATCGAAACTGTCCGACGTTGGCGCACCGCGATTGCATAGTAGGGGTTCGTTCAGAAATTGGGGACATCGGAGGTACGCTAAGACGTAATTACTATTGAAATAGAAAGACTTAGTGATACACGCCGGCTCTCATTGAGATCAGACCATTAGTTCCCAAGTGACACGCCAATTGCACTACAACACGTGAGCGGCCGGATGTCCGTGAAGTACAGCAAGTCCCGGGCTTGGCCGTTCGAAGATCCGGAGGATAGATGTATCGTCGCGAGTTCCTGAAAACGCTCGCGTTGGCGGCTCCCGCCAGCGCTCTAGTCCCTTACTCCAAAGCGTTCGCGCTGGCGACTCCCGCCATGGCTGTAGTCCCTTACTTCTTCGCGCTAGCTGCCCAGGAGCGTAAAAGGGTAAAGATCACCGACGTCAAGGTGATGCGGCTCAAAATGAGTGCTGGCGCCCACGAGATGCCTCTGGTCAAGATCGAAACCGATGCAGGCGTGCATGGAATCGGCGAGTGTCATCACGACATCACTGGTCTCGGAGCGAAGGATACCATCCTTAACGCATTCCGCACGATGCTGATAGGGCAGGATCCCTTCGACATCGACAAGCTGACGACGCAGATGGCATGGAGGACTTCGTACCTCGGTGGTTATCACGGCGCCGGAATGCATGCCGTCACGGGTTGCGAGATTGCGCTTTGGGATCTCACAGGCAAGTTGCTGGGAATGCCCGTGCGCAAGATTCTGTCCGGCGGCGCGTTCACCGACAAGGTTCGCGCCTATTGGACCAGCCAGCCGCGCAATCCTCTGGACCCCGCCTCGTGCAAGGAGTGGGTGGACTACATCAAAGGCTCAGTCCAGGGATGGACGGCCGCGAAGTGCCACAGGGTTTTGAATCGGCCGGGCGGAGAAGCCTTGAATCGTCAGTTGTCCAACAAAGAACTGGACGTGCTGGTCCAGGAATACACAAACATCCGTGAAGCCGCGGGGCCTTACTTCGATATGGCCGTGCACTTCCACTGGGAGCTTGATTACATCAATGCCCTGCGGGTGGCCAGAGCGCTGGAAAAGGTCCGCCCCTGGTGGATTGAAGATCTCATGCCGCCGAACTATACGGACCAGTGGGTCAGGCTCACTGCCGCTTCGCCTTCTCCAATTCTGACCGGAGAGAATCTCTACACCCGGCGCGATTTTCTGCCGTTTATCACAAACGGGGCCGTGGACATCATCGAGATCGACATCTCCATGGCCGGCGGGCTGCTGGAAGCCAAGCGGATCGCCGACTTGGCGTACGTCTACAACATCCCAGTTGCTACGCACAACGTGATGGGCCCGGTGGCTACCATCGCCTCGGCTAACTGCGCGGCTGCGATGGCGGACTTCCTAGGGCATGAGACGTTCGACTTCAAGAACGGGCGGAGAGCTGGCGAAACCGATGTGATCATTTATGACCGCGAACTGATACAAGACGGCCATATCCAGCTTTCCGATAAGCCGGGTTTGGGAGTGGAAATCAACAAAGACGTCGCGATGAAGCACTTGATGGAAGGGGAGACGTGGTGGGGCTAGACGCTTTTGCCCCTGGTCTCCCCGATCTTTTGAACCAGTAGATCAGAGAGAGAAATTGGACTTGAACAGCCCGGAAGTCTGCACCAATCTCTGATAATTAGTCGATGCAGGCCATCGCCATGCAGCAGACGAATAAGGCGATCAAGGGTGATTCCAAGGCGGCTGCGTGGTTGATGAAAGCAGTCGAGCCGCGACAGTCTGACGCCACGGACAATCTCTCCCCGGTGCTCTCTTCGATGCGGGCCATCCATGCCAAGCACGAGGTTGCCGCTCAAAACGGCACTCGCGTAACCAATGCTGCTGACGTGACTGCGAAGGTCGACGATGAGCACGCTTAATTATGGGCCTCGTGCAGAACGGTTTGCGATGCGTCCGCCCGAAGAGGATCGGCCCATCAATATCCTTGAAGGCGCGGTGCGAAGCGGCAAGACCTGGTGCCTGCATCCGAAGGCGCTCTATGGCTGTGCTTATCAGGTGGGTGGACGGAAGCTGTTCACCGGCGTCTCGAAACAAAGTGTTTACAACAATGTCCTGACGGACCTGTTCGATCTGGTGGGCCCGCGGAATTACAGCTACAACCGCAGTACAGGTCAATTGAAGCTCTACGGCACCGAGTGGCTGGTCATTGGCGCCAAGGATGAAGGGTCGGAAAGGTATGTTCGCGGCTTGACTGTAGGAGTTTCAATATGCGATGAGCTGAGCCTCATGCCTCAGAGCTTTTTTCAGATGCTGCTCACTCGGATGTCGCCTGAAGGTGCTCGTCTTTACGGCACGACGAATCCAGATAGCCCCTACCACTGGCTGAAGACCGACTACCTCGATAACGCCGATCTCAGGGCCAAGAACCTTCTCTGGTCCGACCATTTCACTATGACCGATAACCCCAATCTGACGCCCGAGTTTGTGGAAGCGCAGAAGCGGTTATATCGGGGATTCTTTTACAAGCGTTTTATCGAAGGTCTCTGGGTCATCGCGGAAGGGGCGATCTACAAAGACTCCTGGTCTGACGGCCTGCTCTACGATCTCAAAGATCAGCCGATTGGACTGAACAGTCGAGGCGGTCATCAACAGCGAATTATCGCCGTAGATTATGGAACCACCAATCCGATGGTCTTTCTGGACATCTAT
>JBDUAM010000289.1:0-4110 GCA_040004655.1 Chthonomonadales bacterium
GGCAGACACGCTAGTCTTAGGAACTAGTGCCGCAAGGCGTGGGAGTTCAAATCTCCCTTCGCCCACCAAAGTCTCCGATGCGCGTAGGTGTGTCCACGCGGGAGTAGCTCAGTGGTAGAGCGCCTCCTTGCCAAGGAGGAGGTCGCGGGTTCGAAACCCGTCTCCCGCTCCAAATTTAACGGAATTTAATTGTCTGTTCTTTCAACGCTGCACTGAAAAGTGCGGCGTTGTTTTGTTTTTGAGAGGATTGACGTTGCTTCCTAGCGAAAGTCTGATTATGACACGACGACTCCTCACTCTTGCATTCTTGATATTCCCGATTATTTCATCACAAGCCCAGAACGTGGACGATCTTGCACGTGGGTTCGCGAACGTGCCAAAGGCCTACCGTATGAAGATGTTCTGGCGAATATTCGGCCCATCCCTCGATAAGGATGAAATCGACTACCAGTTTAAGCTCATGCGGGGTGCGGGTCTCGGCGGAGTAATGACCTTCTTCACCTACCCGATTGGACTCGATAATCCCGAGAAGGGAACTAAGAACGAACAGTTCCTATCACCTGCGATGCTGAATATGTTTGGGTACGCAGCATCCGCAGCCAGGCGCGAAGGATTGCGTTTTGGAGTTGCCGGCGGAACCGGTTGGCCGTATGGAGGTCCTTCTGTGTCGTTGGAAGATTCTGCTCAACGAATTCGGCGTGTAGAAGTCGCGTCGACTGACATATTCCGAAAGTTGGAACTCAAACCCAATGAAAAGGTCTTTGCATGGTATTCACGAGACAAGGGAATCTTACAAGTGATACCATCGCTTTCCCTTTCGTCTCAAGATAAATTCTACGCCGCCATCATTGGCCCAACATTGATGAAAGTTAAAAGACCATCCCTGGGAGCGGAAGGATACGTTGTAAGCCACTACAATCGAGCGGCGTTAGAAAGATATCTCGCGGCGGTACCAGAGAAATTAATCTCTGCAACAAACGGAAATATTCAGTCGATCTTTTGTGACAGCCTTGAAGTTTATGGGTCCAACTGGACCCCTGAATTGCCTGAGGAGTTTAAGAAGCGGCGCGGTTACGATCTAATTGAGAACTTACCAGCCCTTTTTGAAGATGAGCGTCCAAGCGCTCCGCAGGTCCGATTTGATTTCTGGCGAACTTTGGCGGAGCTTCACGAAGAACATTTCACGAAACCCCTCGGCGAATGGTGTCGAAAACACCATGTGCAATTGGAGATGGAAGAATATGGTACGCCACCTGCGCCCTTAACTGCGTATCAACACATAGACGTGCCCACTGGGGAGCAATATGAATGGCAAGGGTTCTCCTTTTCCCGGTATCCTGCTTCGGGGGCACATCTGGCTGGCAAGAGGAAGGTCGGCGCCGAAGCATGGACGTGGATGGGTATTCCAAACCGTCTCGCAGACACTCTCACTGATTTCAAGCTCGGTTCAGACTATCACTTCGGTTCCGGCATTAATGAGTTGACAGGGGTCGATTGGGCGTACTCACCGCGCAATGCCGCGTTTCCTGGGTGGCTGCCATATTACGGCCCGGTGATGAACCAGAACAACTCATTGTTCCCCTATTTTCACTATCTCGTTGAATATGTTAATCGCTGCCAGTTTCTACTTCAACAGGGCAAACCAGTGGCTGAGGTTGCGCTCTATCTGCCTGTAGAAGATTGTTTTTCAAAGTCCAGCACCGATCAGATGCCACTCGATTTTCTCTTGCGAGATCACTTTGCCACTGGCAAATTAACTCCTGAATTTGGCCTGAAAAATGCATCCGATCACCATTCTAACGTAATCCATTCATTGATCACCAACGGATACAATTTTGACGGTATCGATTTCTGGACACTTAACCGTTCTGCGATCATCAAGAACGGCCGTATCACCTGTGGCGACGGTGACTATGGAATAGTCCTATTGCACAAGGTCAAGACAATAGAATCAAATGCTCTACAGCGTCTATTCGAATTTGTGCAACAGGGTGGAAAGCTTTTGGTAACGGGGTTTGAGCCATCTGAGATCGCACAACATGGCTCAATTAGCCCAGACTTACTCAACAAAATGACCTTCATGTTTGGAACCATCAGTGACCAGACCCACAGTAATGTTCGGTATCTCGGCAAGGGCAGCGTGACATTTGTAGATAACGAAGGTGAAAAAGAAATCGCCATTGCACTTAAGGTAATGACGGGTGCACATGATCCCGATGTTATCACGCTACCCAATCTATCTAACGTCGCATTTATCCACCGTCAAACACCTAAATCTGACATCTTTTTTCTGTCCAATACCTACGATGGATCATCGAGGTTTGTTGCTCAGATCAAAACACGTCTCAAATATGTCACTGAGTTAAATCCGGTAACCGGCAAGGCAATCCGTCGGACCGCAGTCCGTAATGCCAATTCGATTTATCAATCTGTGCGGATGACCTTACCGCGAAAAGGCTCGACCTTTTTGATAGCTTCGAAGGACCCATTCCCCGGAGCTATCGCGGAGCAATCTAAGTCTGTCGAAGAGATAGAGATGGATACCCTAAAATGGAATGTGACGTTTGCTGGAGAGAATCCGCCGGCACCGTATCAAACGGTTAGCCTAACTTCGTGGACAGAATGGCCGGGGGCAAAATATTACAGCGGTACAGCCATTTACCGAACGACGTTCGCGTGGAGCGGCAAGGGTCCGAGTTTTGCAGAACTACAGTTTGGAGCTGTTCACGACAGCGCAGACGTCTGGATAAATGGCAAGCTCGTTGGCGGCACGTGGTGTCCTCCATACAGTATCGATATTACCAGGGCAGTTAAACCCGGTGCGAATACACTTGAGGTTCGCGTTGGAAATGTGATGGCAAATCGATACATCGGAATGCCCCGAGAAGATTTCAAAGCATTACGCGCGGTGTACGGCAACCGTTTTCCAGACCCAGAAGAAAAGGATGTGATGAAGGAACCTGCGCCATCCGGGTTATTTGGTCACGTTGTGCTGAATGTGGTACGTTAATTCGCTGTTTCTAAACCGATTGGATGTTCTCCGAACATGTTCAACATAGCGTCCCTTTTAGCAATCCTTATTTTCAACCCTACTTCGCCTCCAGATTTTGGCGACCTCATTATTCGTGGCAAGGCGCTCGGCTCGGAGATCGTAATCTCAACATCCGCCCGATTTGCAGGTGCAATCTCCACGTTGACGTGGAATGGAAAACAGTTTATCGACACCGCCGACCACGGTCGAGAGTTGCAATCGGCGTCCAGTTTTCAAATTGAAGGGCATGCGTTTTGGCCTGAGGCTTATAATCCTACCGAAGCTGGATCAAGGGATGATGGCGATGGTAAGACTACAACAAGTAAACTCGTTAGCTCAACAGCAAACAGAAACAAACTTACAACCATCTCCCGAATGGCCTACTGGTTAAAACCTGGCGAACTTTCAGAAGGTAACGTTGCGATTAACACGTCGCCAGTATCTGCACACCTACTAAAGAAGTCTGTTGAGATTGGTATTAAAGGCTTTCCGAATGTTATCCGGTACGAAATCACTTTCACTGTACCGGGCAACGAAAACATTGCCTTTCGACAGTTCGAGGCATTGACCGGATACATGCCAGCAGAATTTGATAAGTTCACGATTTTGAAACCCGCCGGGTCAATGGAAGTTCCAACAACTACACCAAACGGAGAACAGTCGAATCCCGTGATTGTGAGTACGCAGAATGGCAGTCACGCCATGGGTGCATGGTCGCCGGCAGAACCATCCGTTGGATTTGAGGGATCCGGATACGGCCACTTCAGGTTTCCCGATCAGAATGTAAACAAGTGGAATGTGGTGTTCCGAGAGAAATGCAAACCTAATGATGGGCGAACAACCCATACGTTCGTGATATATGTTGCGGTTGGAACATTGAAGGACGTTGAGTCAACCTTAACAAAATTGGTCGCAAACAAAAAGTAGGCCTATGTAATTTCCATCCCGGTGAACCATTGACCGGCGATGTAGACGCGAACCGAGGGGTCGACATTGGTGAGGCCCAGGCGCTGCGCGGCCAAGGACCCGAGCACCACCGCCGGGAACTGGGCGGTGGCGTCATTGAGGAACGCCCCGCG